>NZ_JBHXDN010000003.1:143441-202145 GCF_042726075.1 Kitasatospora sp. NPDC127035
TCCATCGGCTCTTGGTTCGGGGCCCCCCCGCGGGTCCCGGCCGGTTATCCCCGGGCGGCCGGGGGCGGTGGGGCGGGGCGGCGGCCGGGGCACCGGACGGGGGTCAGTTCCAGGGGTTGGCGGGCTGGTCGTCGATCGCGACCCGGAAGCGGGTGTTGTCGGGGATGGTGCCGTAGGCCCGGAAGGTCCGGCCGCCGGTCCGGGCGGAGTCCGGGCCGTAGTGGCCGTCGTGGTGCTCGGCCTCGCGCCGGCCCGCGCCGAAGGAGGACCGGCAGACGGTGTCGGCCGCGGCACGGCCGTCCCGCCCGGCACGGTCGCCGGGCGGGACGGTCACGGTGCTGCGAGGTCGGACGGGAGCTTCGGTTCCCGGTCGGGGCGGTGCCCCTCACCCCGACCGCTGCGGCCCTCCTCGATGCAGCTCCCCCGTTACCAGTAGTGGCGGCGTCCGCCGACCTCGTGGCCGACTGCGCCCATGATCCAGAGGACCACACCGATGAGAACCAGGACGAGGCCGATGGTCCACAGGATGGAAACACCGGTGACGAACCCGATGACGAGGAGGATGACTCCGAGGACGATCACGACGGTCTCCGTTCCACCCCCCACGTTGTCGCTCTCCGCCGGTGCGGAGGCCCACCCTGCGCCTTTCCCGATCCCTGCCCTTCAATCGGCGATCCCGCCACCGGTTGCGGGGCGGCGGCGCCCGCCGGGTCCGGCCGGGCGGGCGGGCACCGCCCCCGGGTGGGCGCTCAGGTCAGCCGGACGCCGACGACGCAGATGTCGTCGTCCGGGTTGGGGGCCCGGAGCCGGCGCAGCACGTGGTCGAGGCAGCCCTGGAGCCCCGGCGCCCTGTACTCCTCGACCGCCCCGAGCAGCCGCCCGAGTCCTCGGTCGAGGCCCTCGTCGCGCCGCTCGACCAGTCCGTCGGTGAAGAGCAGCACCAGGTCGTCCGGTTCGAGCGTCAGCACGGTGCTGCGGTGGACGGCGGCCGGGTCGGCCCCGAGCAGCGGTCCCGGCGGCGGGTCCAGGTAGCGGGCGACGCCGTCGTGGACCAGCAGGGGCGGCAGGTGCCCGGCCCTGGCCCAGGTCAGGGTGCGGGCGGCGGGGTCGAGCCGGCCGCAGACCGCGGTGGCGACGAAACCGCCGCCGAGGTGGCAGAGCATCCGGTTGAGGAGCTGGAGCAGCCGGTCCGGTCCGGCGTCGGTGAAGGCCAGGCCGCGCAGGGCGTCGCGCAGCTGCGCCATGCCCGCGGCGGCCTGAAGGCCGTGCCCGGAGACGTCGCCGACCACGGTGAGGACCGTCCCGTCGGGAAGGGTGAGGACGTCGTACCAGTCGCCGCCGACCTGGGGGTCGCTCCCGGCCGGCACGTAGCGCGCCGCCACGTCGAGGTTGCGCGCGGGCGGGCCGCCGGGAACGTCCGTGAGCGCGTGCCGGAGCGCCCGGACGGCGCGGTGCTCGACGGCCGTCCGGCGGACCTGCTCGGCGAGCCTGGCGCGGGTGTCGGCGAGCGCCCACTCGGTGTGCCGCCAGGCGGTCACGTCCTGGATGACGCCGCGCACGGCGAGCACGTCGCCGTCCCGGCTCCCGGGGACGGTCTCGGCGATCGCCCGGACCGTCCGGACGGCGCCGTCGGCACGGATCACCCGGAACTCGAACGCGGCGGAGGCGAGCCCGCCCAGCAGGCGTTCCGCGAGGGCCCGGACGGCGGCGCGGTCGGCCGGCGCGACGGCGGCCTCCGCCTCGGCCGGGGCCAGCGTGCCGGGCGCGGGCCGCTCCGGCAGGCCGAGCAGCCGGAAGACCTCGGCCGAGCAGTCGAGCCGCGCCGGGGAGACCTCCCACTGCCAGGTGCCGAGGCCGGCCAGCCGCTGGGCCTGGGCCAGCTGCTGCTCCCGGCGTTCCTGCTCGTCGTGGGTGCGCCAGCTGACCAGGATCCCGTCGAGGAACGGCGTGGCGTGCAGCGTCATCGTGGAGCCGTGGACGGCGCCGCCGACGATCTCGACGTACTGCTCCGCCTCCCTGCGGTAGGGCACACCGGAGGCCGCGACGTCGAGCAGGTGCTGGAAGGCACCGGAGGCGACCATGCCCGGGTAGAGCTCGCCGAGCAACCGGCCGGTGATGTCCTGGCCGGTGCGGCCGGCCAGGTCGACGGTGGCGGCGTTGGCGTGCACGACGCGCAGGTCGGTGACCTTCCCCTCGGGCGCGCGGACGGTGTGCAGGATCAGGACCGGATCGAGGAGGGCGTCCAGCACCGCCCGGAACCACGGCTCCCCGGCGGGCACCGGCCCTCCCTCCCCGCCGGGGACGAGCACCCGCAGCAACTGGGCGGCGCACAGCCGGGCCAGCGCGGACAGGTGGTGCTCGGTGGCCCGGTCCGCGCGGAACGTCCCGGGCCAGCCGAGCTTCATCGCGCCGATCAGCCGCTCGCCGGTGCGCAGCGGCAGTGCGCAGACGGTGTCGCCGGGGACGAGGTCCTCGCCCTTCAGGTCGGGGTACCGCGCGCCGAACTCGGAACGCCTCACCCAGACGGTGGTCCCGCCGCGCGCGGCGTCGGTCAGCGGCAGGGACGTCTGCGGGGGGATGCGCTGCCACTGGCTGAGCTGGTGGGAGGGGACCCCGTGGCTGGCCACCAGCCGCAGCGCGCCGTCGGGCTCCAGCACGGTGAGGGCGACCGCACCGACGCCCAGCGGGGCGAGGGCCACCTCGGTGAGCAGGGCGGCGAGCTCGTCGGGCGACTCGGCCGAGGCGAGCGCGGAGGCGGCCATGTGGTACCGGGCGGCGAAGTCGCCCCGGACCGCGGGAGCCCCGGCCCCGGGCCGGGCCGGGGCCGGGGCGGTCCTCTCCGGCGGGGCCGACGGCCCGGCCGTCGGCGGAGGCGCGGCCGTCGGCGGCGCGGCGCCGGTGGTGTGCCCGTCAGAGGTGTGCCCGTCGGCGTCCGGGACGTGCTCGTCGTGGTCCGGCGGCGCGACGCTGCCGACGAGGTCGGCGGCGAGGTCGGCGAGCTTGCGGTTGCTGTCCTGGGAGAGCCGGACCAGGTGGCCGAACGCCGCGTCCGGGGAGCACGAGATCCGCTCGATCAGGATGCCCTTGGCCTGCTCGATGACGGCGCGCGTGCGCATGGCACGGCGCTGGCCCTCCACCTCACCGCGCAGCCGGTCGATGGTGGCCCGCAGCCGGGCGCTCTCGCTCTCCGGTTCCGACATCCGCGTCCCGCTGGTCCGATCTGCCGAGGCCCCGGTCCGCGCGCGGGCGGCCGGGGCGCGGTGCGAGGCACCGCGTGGAGATTCCAGCGTAGGACGGGCGCGTACTCCTGTCCTTCCTGCGGCCGGGGGCCCGCACCCGGTGACCCGGGACGGGCACCCCGACGACCCGCAGGGGCGGTCAGTGCTTGGTGGCGTCCTTGAGCTTCTCGGCGGACTGCTTGACGTCACTCTTCGCCTGGGTGGCCCGGCCCTCGGCCTTCAGGCCCGGGTCGTCGGTCGCGTTGCCGACCGCTTCCTTCGCCTTGCCCTTCGCCTTCTCGGCGACGTTCTTCATCTTCTTGCCGGCGCTCATGGTGTCGCTCCTCCGTGGTCGGGCCGGCCCTGGTCACGCCGGCGTCCCTGGGCGTCTGCTCCCGTCCGCGGACCTGAAACCGTCCGACCGGCACCGTCTCGGTCCGTCCCGGCCGGCACCGTCCCGGTCCGACTGGACACGCCCGCCGTGGGCAGACGCTCGCCCGGGGGCCGTCGAGGGGCCGTCGAGCCCGGAGGAGTGACCACCATGTCCGACCGAGTACGCACCCCGCGCCGGCGCCGGCTGCTGATGTGCCCGCCCACGTACTTCTCGGTGGACTACGCGATCAACCCGTGGATGGTCCCCGGGCGGCCGGTCGACCGGCCGCGGGCGGTCCGCCAGTGGGAGGCGCTGGTGGGCGTGTACCGCTCGCTGGGGCACCGGGTGGAGTTCGCCGACCCCGTACCCGGACTGCCCGACATGGTCTTCAGCGCCAACGCGGCGACGGTGGTGGACGGCCGGGTGCTGGTCTCCCGCTTCCGCCACCCCGAGCGGGCACCGGAGGCGTCCGCGTTCCTGAGCTGGTTCACCGGCCGCGCGTTCACCGAGGTCACCACGGCCTCGCACATCAACGAGGGACAGGGCGACATCCTCGCCGCAGGCCGCGTCCTGCTCGCCGGGACCGGCTTCCGCACCGAGCCCGCGGCGCACGACGAGGTCCGCCGCCGCCTGGGCCGGCCCGTGATCACCCTGCGGCTGACGGACCCGCGCTTCTACCACCTCGACACCGCGCTGTGCGTGCTCAGCGACACCGAGGCGGCCTACTACCCCGGCGCGTTCGACCGGGCGAGCCGGGCGGCCCTGGAGTCGCTCTTCCCGGACGCCCTGCTCGCCACCCGGGAGGAGGCCGGGCGCTTCGAGCTGAACGCCTTCAGCGACGGCCGTCACGTCGTGCTCCCCTCCACCGCGGACCGGCTGGCCACCCGCCTCTCCGGACGGGGCTTCGACCCGGTCGGCGTCGACATGTCGGAGTTCCGCGGGGCCGGGGGCGGAGCCAAGTGCTGCACCCTGGAACTCGAAGCGGACCGGCCGGTCGGCGCCCGCGACGACGGCGCCCGGACAGGCCGCACCCGCCCGAACGGAACCCGCACCGACCGCACGCGCACCGACGCGGCCCCGCCCGGCACCACCCGCACCGACGCGGCCTGACCGCCGCCCGCGTCCGAAGGAGGTCACCGTGATCGAGACACCCCGACCGCCCGGCCCGCCCGCCGCGCGCGGCCCGCTCTCCGAAGCCGTTCTGACCGCCCTCTCCTCCGGCCGGCCCGGCGGGACGGACCGGCTCCGGCCGCCCCCGGACCGCACGGACGACCCGTGGGGCGAGGACCTGCACCTGGCCCTCTACGTCTGCTACGAGCTGCACTACCGCGGCTTCGAGGGCGTCGACCCCGACTGGGAGTGGGACCCCGAACTGCTGCGGCTGCGCCGCGAGCTGGAACGCCACTTCCTCACCGCCGTACGGGAGGAGACCGGCGAGCCGCCCCCGCTGGACGACCTGCTCGACCTGCTGCTCACCGAACCGCGCACCGGCACCGGCCCCTCCCACTTCCTGCTCGCCCGCGGCGAGCGCCGGCAGGCCCGCGAGTACCTGGTGCACCGCTCGCTCTACCACCTCAAGGAGGCCGACCCGCAGCTGTGGGCGGCGCCCCGGCTGGGCGGGGCGGCGCAGGTGGCCTTCCTGGCCGTCGAGTACGACGAGTACGGCGCCGGACACCCGGACCGGGCCCACTCCCGGCTCTTCGCCGAGATGATGGCGGACTTCGGTCTGGACCCCACCTACGGCCGCTACGTCGACGCGGCGGCCGCCCCGGCGCTGGCGGTGGTCAACCTGATGTCGCTGTTCGGCCTCCACCGGGCGCTCAGGGGTGCGCTGGTCGGACAGTTCGCCGCCGTGGAGATCACCTCCTCACCCGGGTCCGCCCGCCTCGCGCAGGCCTTCGGACGGCTCGGCGCGGGACCGGCCGGCACCCGGTTCTACGAGGAGCACGTGGAGGCCGACGCCGTGCACGAGCAGCTGGTCCGGCACGGCGTGATCGCCCCGCTGCTCGCGGCGGAGCCGGGGCTGGCCGGCGACGTCGCCTTCGGGATCGCCGCGGGTTCGCTCGCCGAGGACCGGCTCTCCGCCCACCTGACGGAGGCGTGGGCCGAGGGGCGCAGCTCCCTCCGCGGCGGGCCGCTGCCGGAGGGGCCGGAGGGGTGAGCGGGTGAGCCGCTCACCCCTCCGGGGGTCACCGCTCCGGGGGGTGCGCCGGGGGCCCCTCGACGGGAGCGGGTGAGCCGCCGGGGCGGTGGCGGCGGTGGCTGGTGTCGCAGAACGGGTAGCGGCGGCTGCGCCCACACGCACAGAGGGCCACCAACGGGCGGTCGGAGCGGACCGTGGCGCCGTCCGGCAGCACGATCTCGACCGGGCCCTCGATCAGCACCGGTCCGCGCTCGACGGGCCGCACCCGCCGCACCCGGTCCGACCGGGCCTGCGGGGCCGGAGGAACCGTCCCGCCGGTCCCCGCCGGCTCCGGCGGTCCGGGCCGCTCAGGCCGGCCACGCACCGCGGATCACCACCAGCTCCTCCTCCCGGTCGCCCGGGTCGATCAGGCCGCGGCTCTCGAACCACGCCGCCCGCCCGGTCATCACCGGCCCGAAGACCTGGCGCCGCCGGGCCACCACCTCGGCCGACAGCCCGGACCGTCCGAGGGCGCGCAGGGTCTCCGGGACGTCGGCGAGCGAGGACTGCACCAGGAGCAGCACCCCGTCGCGCGTCAGCAGGCCGGGGGCCTCCCGGCAGATCCGGTCGAGCAGCAGGCGCCCGTCCGGACCGGCGTCCCAGGCCCGCGCGATGCCCCGCCGGGGGCTCCCGGCCCGCTCGGCGGGCACGTACGGGGGATTGCTGAGCACCAGGTCGAACCGCCGCCCCCGGACGGGTCCGGTGAGGTCCCCGTGGCACAGCCGGATCCGGTGCCGGTGGAGCCAGGCGTTCACGCCCGCGGTCGCCAGGGCCAGCCAGGACACGTCCACCGCCGTCACCCGGGCGCCCCGGTCGGCCGCCGCGAGCGCGAGGGCCCCGGTGCCGGTCCCCAGGTCGAGGCAGCGTGCTCCGCGCAGCGGTCCCTCGCGGGCGAGGCTCTCCGCCAACAGGGCGGTATCGCCCTGGGCCGGGTACACACCGGGTGGTCTGAGCAGCAGCATGCCGCGCGCCTGCCCAGGATCGGCCTGCCCAACCGGACGGCCGCCCGACCTAGGCCCGCCGGGGCCCGCCTAGGCTCGCCGGGGTCCGGCAGGGTCCGGCAGGGCGCTCGTCCGCCGGGCCGGGACCGAACCCGACGGCGCGGGGCCGTGTCGACCGGCGCACCCCGGGTAGACGTGGAGCCCCGGCCACCGGCAACCCGCCGATGGACGTCCTGAAGGGAACCAGAGACCATGACCGTCCCCGTCCCGCCCGGCCCGGACACCCACCCCCCGGCGCCGGGGCCCCCGCTGCCCGGACCGGGTGATCCGACCCCGGGCGGCCCCCGGCCGTTCCCGGCGCCGCCGGACCCGGTGCCCCCGGTGCCGTCGCCTCCGATCCCCGGACCGGGACCCGACCCGGTGCCGCCGCCCGCACCGGCCCCCGGGACGCCCCTGACGCGCTGACCGCGCGGCGGGCCGGACACCGCACGGAACCGAAGGAGGCCGGCCGTGGCGCTCGTACTCTTCCTGATCATCGTCGCGATCGTGCTCGGACTCGTCGGCGTGGTCGCCGACGGGCTGCTCTACCTGCTGTTCGCCGGCATCGCGGTGCTGGCCGTGGCCCTGATCGTCGCCGCGGTCCGGTTCCGGCGCGGGGGCCGGCAGGCGCCGCGCTGAGCCGGGGAACAGAACCGGGGCGCCGAACCGGGGCGCCGAGCCGGGCACGGCCGGGTCCGGGCCCGCCGGGAGGAATCCCGGGCTCGCGACGCGGGCATCACCACCGCGAGAGGAGACGGCACCATGAGCGGGTTCGACGCGTTCACCGCGCTGCTCGACTACCCGGTCCACGTCGTCACCGCGGCGGCCGGCGAGGACCGGGCGGGCTGCCTGGTCGGCTTCGCCGGACAGTGCTCGATCGAGCCGCCCCGGTTCACCGTGTGGATCTCCAAGGCGAACCACACCTACGCCGTCGCGTCGCGCGCCACCCATCCTGGCGGTCCACGCGCTGCCGCGGCGGCGTCACGACCTCGCCGAACTCTTCGGCGGCCGTACCGGCGACGAGGTCGACAAGTTCGCCTCCGTCGCCTGGACCCCCGGCCCGGGCGGCGTCCCCGTCCTCACGGACGCCGCCGCCTGGTTCGCGGGGCGCATCCGCGACCGGGCCGACTGGGGCGACCACGTCGGGTTCCTCCTCGACCCCCTCACCGCCGGTGCCGGAGCCGGCGGCGACCCGCGGGCGCTCTCCTTCCGCGACGTGCAGGACATCGACGCGGGGCACCCCGCATGAACAAGGCCCGGCCGGAACATCCGGCAGCGCCGGAGAGGCCCCCCGTGACCACGGACCGCGACACCGCCGCCCCTCGCTCCGGCCGCGACGAGACGCCCGCAGAGCGGGCGGACCGCCTCTGGACCGACATGCTCCAGGAGGTGCGCGTCACACAGACCGGCGCCCAGATCCTCTTCGGCTTCCTCATCGGCGTCGCCTTCACCCCCCGCTTCGCCGCCCTGCCCGACTTCGACCGCAACCTCTACGTGGCCACCGTCCTCCTCGGCGCCGTCTCCACCGGCGCACTCGTCGCCCCCGTGGCCTTCCACCGCTTCCTCGCCGGCCGCGGCCTGAAGCCCGAACTGATCCACATCGCCGGCCGCCTCATCGCCGTCGGCCTGGTCACCCTGGCCCTGACCATGGCCGCGGCCCTGCTCCTGCTGCTGCGTACCGCGCTGGGTGACACCACCGTCGCCTGGGCCCTCAGCGCCGCCGTCCTGCTGTGGTTCACCACCACCTGGCTCGTCCTGCCCCAGCTGGTGCTGCGCCGGGCCGCCGCCCGCCGTGGGGGCCCCGGCGACGGCCCCGACGACGGCGACGGCCGCAGGGCCTGAGCCCGCCCCCGGGGAGCCGGTCCTCCGGGGCCGCGCCGGTGGTCGATCCGGCACCGGCAGGCAGGTGGTCCGCGACCCTGTCGGACTCGGCCTCGTCCAGGCCCGTCGCGAACCGCGCCAGGATCGCGACCGCCGCCCCCGGAGGCCGATGACCGCCCGGCGGATCGGCCGGTCCGGGGATCGGCCGATCCGGGGTGCTCAAGGCATCCGCGGGCCCGCGGGCACGAAGGCCAACGCCGTGTTGTGGCCGCCGAATCCTGCCGAGATGCTGAGCGCCAGGCGCAGTCGCTGCCGCCGCGGCCGGCCGTGGACGACGTCGATCCGGGCGGTGTCCCGGTCCGGCACCGCGAAGCCCGCGGTGCCGGGCACCGTCTGGTGCTGGAGGGTGAGCACGGTCAGGGCGGCCTCGACGGCACCGGCCGCGCCCATGGTGTGGCCCAGGACCCCCTTGGCGGACGTGACGGACGGGGGGCGGCGGGCGAAGAGGCGCTCGATCAGGCCCGCCTCCGCGCTGTCGTTGAGCCGGGTACCGGTGCCGTGGGCGTTGACGTGGTCGACGTCGTCCGGGCCCGCGCCCGCCTCGGCCAGCGCGTTCCGGACGGCCGCTTCGAGGCCGCGGGCCCGCGGGTGCGGTGCCACGGGGTGGTGGGCGTCGGCCGCCGTCCCGACTCCCACCAGCAGGGCCCGGACGGGCGCCCGCCGGTCCACCGCGTCGGCCCGGCGTTCCAGGACCGTGAAGCCGGCTCCCTCCCCGAGGACGAAACCGTCACGGCCCGCGTCGAACGGACGCGAGGCACGGGAGGGGTCGGGGTTGCGGGAGAGCGCCCGCATCCGGGCGAACGCGGCGACGCAGACCGGGGTGACCATCGCGTCGGTCCCGCCGGCCAGGGCGATGTCGCAGGCCCCGGCGTGCAGCAGCAGCGCGGCGGTGTGGACGGCCGCGGCGCCGGAGGCACAGGCGGTCGCGGTGTGCAGCACCGGGCCGGTCACGCCCAGGTCGATGGCGAGCTGACCTGCCGCCATGTTCGGCAGGAACGCGGGCAGCGCCAGCGCGGAGACGCCGGACGGCCCCTTCGCACCGAACCGTTCCGTCGCCCGCTCGTAGCTGCCCACGCCCCCGGCGGCCGACCCGAGGACCACGGCGACCCGGGCGCCGTCCCAGTCGGCGGGGCTCAGCCCCGCGTCGGCGACCGCCTCCCGCGCGGCGACGAGCGCGAAGTGGGTCGCGCGGTCCAGCCGCCAGGAGTCGCGGCCTCCGAGCAGCGCCCTGGCGTCGAACCCCGGGACCCGGCAGGAGATGCCGACCGGCAGTCCGGTGAGCGCCGGGTCCGGGGCGGCCGTGGCGCGGGCGTCGAGGACGCCCTGCCAGGTCGGGCCGACCCCGGACCCGGCCGGGGTCACCAGGCCGATCCCGGTGACGGCGAGCGGCGGGCGGGCCGCACTCACTCCGGTGCCCCGGGCTGCGCGGTCGACTCGGCGAGCAGCTCGTGGACGCGGTCGACGAGCCGGCCCACCGTCACGTCGGCCGCGGAGTCGCCGTCGTCGTCGAGGCCGACGCCCCAGTGCTCCTGGAGGTTGACGACCAGTTCGACGCGGGCGAGCGAGTCGAGGTCCAGCTCGCCGAGGGCGGCGTCGTCGCCGATCGCGTCCCGGGGGACCTCGAACTGTCCGACGAGCAGGGCGACCAGGTGTTCGCGTACGGGGTTCACGGGGCGCTGACCTCCTTGTCGGCGGGCTCGTTCCCGGGCTCGCCGTCGGGCTGGGTGTCGGGTGGTGGACCGGCGGGTGGTGGACCGGCGGGTGGTGGGCCGGCGGGCGACGAGGTGTCGGGCGACGGGGTGCCCGGCCGGGAGCCGGGCCCTGCGTCGGGCCGGCCGTCGAGCGGGCGCGGGCGGGCCTCCGGGGCGGAACTCCGCACGGGGACGTCGGGCCAGAGCAGGGTGGCGGAGGCCCAGGTGAGGCCGCCGCCGAAGGCGGTGAGCAGGGTCGGCGCGCCCGGCGCGCAGACGCCCCGGGCGGCGGCGTCCGCCAGCGCGAGCGGCACGGAGGCACCGGCCGTGTTGCCCACGTCGCGGATGTTCCCGAAGCGGTGCTGCGCCGCGATGCCCAGCCGGTCGGCGACGGCGTCCAGGATCCGCTGGTTGGCCTGGTGCCCGATGAAGGCCCTGACGTCCCCGGGCCGCCATCCGGTCGCGCCCAGGACGGCGGCGGAGGAGGCGGCCATCCGGCGCACCGCGTGCGCGTAGACCTGCCGGCCGCGCATCCGGAAGTAGCGCTCCTCGCGCCCGAGGCCGTCGCCGGGGGCGGGGAGCCGCGCCCCGCCCCCGGCGACGGCGATCAGGTCGCACCCGCCGCCGTCGCTCCCCCAGTCGGTCTCCAGCAGCGCCCCGGGCTCGGCGACGTCGCCGGGGCGGAGCAGCACCGCTGCCGCCGCGTCGCCGAAGAGCGGTGCCGTGTCGCGGTCGAGCGGATCGGTGATCGCCGAGTACTTCTCGGCCGCGACGACCAGGGGCGCCCGGCAGGTCCCGCTGCGGAGCAGGGCGGCGGCCGTCGTCAGGGCGTAGAGGAAGCCGGAGCAGACGGCCGCGAGGTCGAACGCGGGCACGGTCCCCAGGCCGAGGCGGTGCGCGACCTCCGGCGCGGTGGCCGGACAGGGACGGTCCGGTGTGGTGGTGGCCAGCAGGACCAGGTCCGGCCGCGGTCCGGCGGGCCCGGCCGAGGCGATCGCGGCGCGGGCCGCGGCGGTGGCCAGGTCGCCGGTGCTCACACCGGGCCCGGCCACCCGCCGGCGGTGGATGCCGGTGCGGCCGACGATCCACTCGTCGGTGGTGTCGAGGCCGCCGCGCTCGATGACCTGTCGGTTGGTCACCACCAGCGGCGGGAGGCTGGTGCCGATCCCCCCGATCACCGCCGCCGGCCGACGCACCGTCCGATGCGCCGCCCGGCCCGCGCTCCGGTCCGTGGTCGCGCCGCCCGTGGTCACACCACCCGGGGGCCCGCCCGCGGCGCCGCGCGGGGGCGTCATCGCGCGAGGAACGGGGACGGCGGCTTCGGGATGCCCGCGAGACCGCCGTCGGGGACGGACAGCCCCCCGTCCAGGACGACGGCCTGCCCGGTGAGGAAGGCGGAGGCGGGCGAGGCCAGGAAGAGCGCCGCCGAGGCGACCTCCTCCGGCTCGGCCCAGCGTCCCAGGGGCACGTGGGCGAGCAGCCAGTCGCTGAGTGCGGCGTCGGTGTGGACGGCGGCCGTCATGTCGGTCCGGACCCAGCCCGGACACAGCGCGTTGACCCGGATGCCCGAACGGGCCCACCCCACCGCGAGGCTGCGGGCCAGCGACACCTGGGCCGCCTTGGTGGCGGCGTACACCTCCATCAGCGGCGTACCCACCAGACCGGCCACCGAGGACATCAGCACGACGCCGGCGCCGTCGGACCGGGCCAGGTACGGGTGGGCGTGCCGGCAGACCGCCGCGGTGGCGTTGAGGTTGACCGCGACCACCTCGTCCCACACCGGCTGCGGGAGGAGTTGCAACGGCGCGAGGAGCGCGCTGCCGTCGGGCTCGGCGGGCAGGATCCCGGCGTTGTGGACGACGACGTCGAGGCCGCCCAGGGCCTCCGCGGCGTGGTCGACGAGCACCGCCTGCCCGGTGTCGGCGAGGTCGCCCGGGGCGAGCACGGGGCTGTCGCCGTACTCGGCGACCAGCTCGGCGGTGTGCTTGAGCGCGGCGGCGGTGCGGGCGGACAGCGCGAGCCGCGCGCCGGCCTGGGCGAACGCGACGGCGACGGCCTGTCCGATGCCGCGCGAGGCGCCGGTCACCAGTGCGCGTCGGCCGTCGAGCCGGAACCGGTCGAGGACGGTCATGACGGGGCTCCTCAGATGCTGACGCGCCGCCGGGACGCGCGGGAGGGTCGGGGTTGGGGGCCGGGGGGCCGGAGGGTCGGGATCCGGAGGGATCGGGGGCGCCGGACGCCTCAGGAGGCGGGGGCGCGCAGGGCGGGCGCACCGGTCCAGGTGAGCAGGGCGCTGCCCCAGGTGAGCCCGGCGCCGAGGACGCAGACGAGGAGGCGGGCGCGGTCGGGCAGCAGGCCGCGGGCCGCGGCGTCGGCCAGCGCGAACGGGGCGGAGGCCGCGCCGATGTTGCCGGTGAGGTGCCCGGTGATGTGGAGTCGCTCGGGCGGGATGCCGGTACCGGCCGCGACGGTGCGCAGGAGCAGCGGGTTGGGCTGGTGGGTGATGAAGGCGTCGATGTCCTTGAGGTCGAGGCCGTGTTCGGCGAGCGTCTCCTCGACCATGCGCGGGAAGACCTCGATGATGAAGTCGCGCACGGCCCGGCCGTCCATGTGGATGTGGTGCAGCCCGTCCGCCAGGCTCCGGGGGCCAGCCGGTATCCGGCTCCCGCCGCCCGGGATGAGCACGTGGTGCGCGCCGCGGCCGTCGGAGCGGAGGCGGAAGCCGTGGAAGCCCCCGCCCCCGGGCACCGGGCCCAGCACCGCGGCGGCGGCGCCGTCCGCGAAGAGCACGGCGGTGCCCCGGTGGGAGGGGTCGACGAACTTCGAGTAGGCCTCGACGCCGACGACCGCCGCGTACCGGATGCCCGGGGTCGTGGAGAGCCAGTCGTGGGCGACCTTGGCTCCGAAGAGCCAGCCGGAACAGGCCGCGCTGACGTCCAGCGCCACCGCGTTCACGGCACCGGTCAGGGCCTGGACGCGGCAGGCGGTCGCCGGTCCGAGCTCGTCCGGCGTGGAGGTGGCCGCGACGACGACGTCGAGCAGGTCCGGCGGGATGCCGGCGGCCTCGCACGCGGCCAGCACGGCGGCGGCCGCGAGGTCGGACGCGGCCTCACCGCTCGCGGCCACGTGCCGTTCGACCACTCCGGTGCGTTCGAGGATCCACTCGGCGGACACCCCCGCGAGCCGGCCGATCTCGTCGTTGCCGCGCACCTCCGCGGGCAGGTACGTGCCCATCCCCAGCACGCCGATCGCGGAGGAGGTCCTCCCGGCCACCACGGGCCCCTTGTCCGGTCTCACGGTGTGCTCCTTCTCTGGTCGGCCCGGGGGGCCGGAACGGGGTGTGGAACGGGTGACCGCACGGGACCCGGAACGGGGCCGTGGGGATCACCGGGGGCAGCACGGGGCATCACGGGCCGGTGTCGCGGGTGCAGCCGTCGACGTCACGGGGGCCGTGGGCGTCGAGCAGTGCGGCGGGGTGGTCGGCCCGGTCGAGTGCGGAGAGGGCGAGGCCCCGGCCGGGGTCGAGGGCGTCCACGATGTCCGGGAGGACGGGTCGCAGCCGGTCGCAGAGGGCGTCCGTCGCGGCCGGGAACGCGCGCACGGTCGCGGGCGCGAGCACGCCGGCCGCCAGCAGCGGGCCGGCCAGCCGCCGGGCCCGGCGGAGTCCCGCGAGCGCCGCGAGGTCGTCGGCCAGGGGCACGGTCCACCCCGGGCCGTCCGCGCCGGCCGCCACGACACCACCCGCCGCCGCGTCGGCCGCCAGCCGGCAGGCCAGGACGTCCCCCAGGTCCAGGGCATCCGCCAGCAGCGGGTTCCAGAGGTCCAGCGCCCGGCGCCCGGCCGCGACGCCGGCCGCGTGCGCTGCCGCGAGGTCGTCGGCGAGCCGGTCCTGCAGGGTCGCGACGACGTGCGGCCACCACGCCACGTGCAGGGGCTCGCTCAGATCGTTCGGATCGCCCAGGTCGTTCAGGTCGTTCAGGTCGTTCAGATCGCTCGGCTCGCGGGCCGCGTCCGCCGGACGGACCGGGCGCTCCTCGACGAGGGCCCGCCCGGCGTCGAGGAGGATGAGGGTGTTGTCCCCGCCCGCGTTGTCGAAGGCGCGGGCGAAGCCGAGGTACCCCGCGAACCGGTTGCCGTCGAAGAAGCCGGACACACCGCACCGGTGCTGCAATCCGTCGATCAGTTCGGCCACCGACCGCGTGCTGTACGCCTTGTAGAGGGCGAGCGCCCGGTCGACGCCCGCCCACGGGGAGAAGGTCATCGCCGTCTCCGGCCGCTCGGCCGGCCCTGCGGCGCGCCCGGCCGCCCACGCGGCCAGGGCCGCCCGTGCGGTGCAGCGCAGCGCGTACGCCTCCGCCAACCCGCCGATCACGGCGTGCTGCTGGGGGCGGTACTCCAGGACGGGTACCCCCGGAGCCAGCCGGCCGTGGGTCCGACGGCCGGCGCTGAACCGCCAGGCCATGGCCGCGCTGCGGCCCGCCAGGCCCGCCATGGCCGAAGGCAGGGTGGCCCACAGACCCTGCCCGCAGCTCAGGGTCCGTCGGAGGCGGGCGTCGGGACCGGCCGACGGGTCGTGCAGCACTCCGGCGTCGTCGATCGTGGCACCGTCCGCGAGCCAGCGGTCGACGGGCACGCGCACGCCGTCGAAGCGAACCAGGCCGTAGGGCAGCGGGAGGGCGTCCACGGCGACCGGGGCCGAGATCGAGACGCCCGGCGCGGGCCGGCCCTCGGCACCGGTGATGTCGACGAGGAACGAGAACACCCCGCCGTCCCGGCCCTGTGTCAGCAACCGCGCGCACACCACCGCCTGCTGGGGCAGCCCCGCCGCGGCCACCGAGGAGAACTTCGCGGCGCGCTCGTCCGGGGTGCGGAGGACGAACGCGCGGCGCGCCACGTCGAAACGTGCCTCGGTACGGATGCCGAGGTGGCTGCCGGCCTCGCCGATCTCGGTGACCATGAAGGAGCCCTTGGTCCGGGCGTGTGCCAGCGCCCCGGACGGGTCGGCCTCCTCCCCGCCCAGGAGGACCAGCGATCCGACGCACAGCGTGTAGTGGGAGAGGAACGTCTGGTAGAGCGGCGGATCGGCGAGGACCGTCGCCTCCCCGAGGGCGGCCAGGAGTTCGGCATCGGCGACCACCTCGGCGGCGGGCGGCAGCAGGGCGGCCAGCCTGGTCAACCGTCGGTGGGCGCGGGTGTCCGTCCGCAGGTCGGCGGGACCGCCCCGCGCCGGCCCTCCCGGCTCCTCACCTCCCGCCTCCGCACCTCCCGGCTCCGCGAATCCCGGCTCCGTGTCTCGCCTCTCCGGCTCGTCCCGGATCGGATCCTCCGCCAGCACCTTCCCGAGCTCGTCCCCCCGTCCCGGTGGAAGGAGTGATGTCAGGCGCGCCACGACGTCCGCGGCCCCGCGCCGGTGCCCGTCCCGCTGTCCGGTGTTCACGACGCCTTCTCCCCTCTGCCCGCCCGGCCCGCGCCGGGCGAGGTCCGGCGGGGACGGACGCCCCGGGTCGTCCGCGTGCCCTCCCGTCCCGGCGGTGGGCCACCCGCCGTCGAAGACCGGTGCCAGGGCCACGACGTGCGGCATGGCGAGCCGCACGCTGGTGGTGAGCGTCCGGCCGGTGCCGGCTTCGAGTACCTGTGAGGCTCCGACCAGCGCCGGGCCGATCACCTCGGGCAGCGCGAAGGCGCGGACCAGGCAGGCGGACAGCGCCCGCGGCAGGTCCGTGTCCCGCCGGTGGAACCGCCCGGCGACCGCCGAGTAGACCGGCCGCTGCGGCGGGCCCAGGTGCAACTGCCGTGCGTAGTGGGCGAACGCGCCGGCCTCCCGGGCGAGCGCCGGGTGGTGGCTCATGAACGGCAGCCGCAGCCGGTGGACGACCACGCCCCGGCGCCTGGCCGACGACTCGACCGCGGCGAGACCGTCCGGGCTGCCGGAAAGCACCGTCTCCCCGGCATGGTTGACGCAGGCCACCACGACCGATCCCGCCCCGGGTCCGGCCTCGGCCATCAGTCTGCGGGCCCGGTGCTCCGCCGCGCCCAGCAGCGTCATGCCGCCGCCCGCCCCGGTCAGCAACTGCCCGAGCCGGCAGGCCAGACGGGCCCCGTCGGGGATCGAGCAGGACCCCGCCGCGGCGAGCGCGGGTATCTCGCCGAAGCTGACCGCGAGGATCCGGTCGGCCCGGAACCCGTCCGCTTCGAACGCCCGGTGCACCGCCATCGACACGCCGAACAGGGCGAGTTGGACGGTTCCGGGCGGTTCGCACGCCAGTACGCCCGCGCTGAGCACCCGCCCACCCGCGAGCCGCGGACCGATCGGCGCCACGCCGAACTCGGCGGCGACCGTGTCGGCTTCGTCGAAGACCTCGACGACCGCCCGCGCCAGCGACGGGACACGGGGAAGGATCCGCAGCAGCGGGGTCAGGCTGAAGTCCCCCTGACCGGGGAACATGTGGACCACCCCGCCGGGCGCCGCGGAACTCTTCGGGCCGGTGATCACGGGCGCCGCCTCCACACATCGGGGCGCTCCGGGAAGGACCCGCCGGTACCCCCGATGGTGTCGCCGATCACCGGTCGCACCGAGCCCCCGGCGGCCTCCGGCCCGTCAAGACTTGGGGGCCGTCAATTTTCTTTGTAGTCAAGAACCTTGGGGCCGGGCTGGCTAGCATGGACAGTGAGCGCAGGGGCCTTCCCCGTCGGGGATCCCCGCGTCCGGCCCACGGGACCTCCCAGGGGGAGACATGACCGGCCGCCGCATTCCCAACACCCGTCTTCGCGAACTGCTCGGGGAATCCCGCTGGAGCGGTGAGGAGTTGGCCCGAGCCGTCAACCGGGCCGCCGCCGAGGCCGGGACGAGCCTGGCCTACCGGCGCGCGTCCGTCCACCAGTGGCTCACCGGCGCGGCGCCCCGCAGACCTGCGGCGCACTTCGTCTGCGCCGCCCTGACCCGGCGCCTCGGGCGTACCGTCACCCTCGCCGACGCGGGATTCACCGGAGCCGGGGCGGAGGATCCGACGGAGGTGTCCGACCAGGAGGCGCTCCGCAGCCTCGCCGCGGCGGTGGCCGTTCCGGACCGGCACGGCGAGCTCCTCCCCTACCGCCCGCTCACGGCCGAGGAGTACGTCACCGCCCTCGTCCGGCCGACGAGGGACGGCGCCCCGCACCACCTGTCCGACCACTCACCGAAAGCCGAACCGGACACCGACCCGGACGTGCTCCGGCAGTTGCTGACCGTCTTCGCCACCGTCGACCGCACCCAGGGCGGCGGCCAGGCCCGCACCGCGCTCGCCGGGCTGCTCGGCACCACGGTGGCCCCGATGCTCGGCCGGCCCTGCGGTCCCGTGCGGCACACGCGCCTGCTGGGCGACGCCGCCCGGCTCAGCTACCTGTGCGCGTTCATGCACGTCGACGACGAACTCAACGGCCTGGCCGGCTGGTACTACCGGATCGGCCTCGCCCTCGCCCGCCGCGCCGGCGACACCGCCGCCCAGGCCATGGTGCTCAGGGCCATGAGCACCCAGGCGTACGAACTCGGCCGCCACCGCCAGAGCCTGCGGCTCGCCCGGGCCGCCGCCGCCTGCCCGATCGGCGCGGCGCCACCACGGCTCCGCGCCTCGGTGCTGGGGCAACTCGCCCTCGCCGAGGCCGCGTCGGGCGACGGCGCGGCGTCGCTCCGCCATCTCCGCGACGCCCACGACCTCCTCCCGCAGATCGTGGGCCCGCCACCGCCGATCGGCGACTACCACCGCGCGTCCTGGGACCACCAGCGCGCCCTGGTGCGCGCCGAACTCGGCGACCCCGCCGGGGCGATCAGGTCCCTGGAGACGTCCGCCGCCCGCCGGCCCCGGGCGGAACCCCGCTCCCGCGCCGTCGTCCTCGGCCGGCTCGCCGAGTGGCAGCTGGCCGCCGGGCACGTCGAGGGCGCGTGCGCCTCCTGGCACGCGTTCCTCGACGTCTACCCGCTGTTGTCCTCCCGCCGGATCCACGCGGCCAGGGCGCGGCTCCCCCGCCTCCTCCTCCCCCACCGACGCCGCCCGGCCGTCGACCACCTCATCCAGCGCGCCACCGCCCTACGCCCGTCCTGACCGCCCCCGGACACCCGGCCCGACGACACCCCGCCCGACTACGCCCAGCACCCCGCGCACCCCGCAGGGTCGGCGCACGCGCCCGCGCGCCTTGAGGGGGTGACGGAGCTTCCGCCGGACCGCCCGGACGGCATTCGCCCACCGGGCTCCGCCCGGCAGACGGTCGGCGCCGTCGGAGCTCGTCGACCGCCACGAGCGCGGCGTCCCAAGGGCAGGCCTCCGCCCGTCCCTGGCCCGCCGTGCCGGCTCCTCGTCCGAGAGGGCCGACAACTGCCCCCCGGGGCCCGGTCACCCCGCCACCGACGCGTAGCGATCAACGGCCATCTGCCCGCCTGGCTTCGTGCGCCAGGCGGGCAAGTGCGTTCACCACTCCTACGCGGCCGGGACACCCCGGAGGAGCATGGGCAGGTGGGCGCCCCGGCCGAGGGCGTCGAGGGCCTGTTCCAGCCGGCGGTGCTGGTCGGCTTCCATCAGGTCGCCGAGTTCGGCGCGGTGGGCCCAGCGGAGTTCGACGATCTCCGCCGGCGGCCGGTGGCGTCTCACGATCTCCTCCTGGGTCGGCACGAGTCTGCCGCCCCAGTAGACGAAGTTCACGCCCTCGGGCAGGAGTTGCATGCTCACGTAGTCCACGGCGAGGACGCGGGCGAGCGGGAGGGCGAGGCCGGTCTCGGTCTCGGTGTGGCGTCGGGCGGCGAGGTGCGGGAGTTCGTTGCGCTCGGCGCTGCCGCCGGGGAGCATCAGGCCGTTCTTGTAGGTGGTGCCGATCAGGAGCACGGCACCGTCCCGGTTGAGGATGAGGGCCTGGTGGCCGAGGCGCCGGCCCGGCGGGTCGGTCAGGATCCTGGGCAGGGAGGTCATCACGGGTTCTCCAGCGGAGTAGGTTGCGGGGAGGGATCCGAGCTCAGGCTGACTGCCTGCGGCTCTGGACGTGGCGGAAGCGGCGGCGATCTCGACCGGTGTCTTCCGGCGGCGCCGTGTCCTCGTGGCGGGGAACCCAGACGTCCGGGGCCGGCAGTGCACCGATCATTCCGGTCGCGAAGACGAGGCCGACGACCAGGAGCCACGGGCCCAGGGGTCCGTGCCTGATCGGCCAGCCGACCGCCAGGGCGGCGAGTGCGCTGAGCGCCACGACGACGGCGTACACCAGCGGCGCCATCACCCCGAGTCGGGGTTTCACGTGACCTCTCCGATCGGGGCCACCGAACGCGGCGGGCTCGGGTGCTGCACGTTGACGAAGCGGGGGGCGTCCAGCCGCCGGACGCTCTCCGGTCTGGTGGTCCACTCGCAACCACCCTGCTCGGAGCGGAGGTAGTAGAGCCCGGCCAGGCAGTCCATGCAGACGCCCTCCACCGGCTCGCCTCCCAGCCCTCGCTTGGCCAAGTCGCGGACGATCTCGCCGATTTGGGGACGGTACGCGGGGTTCGACTTCATTCGCGGCATAGCGGCCACTCCCTTCTGTAGTCGGTTCACTACCTGGGGTGGCCAAGATTGACGTACAGTCGGCGATACCTTCAACATGTCGGCTCTGAAGGAAGAGATGCCATCAACCATGAATCGCAAGGAGCTTGACCCGACGCAATCCCCTGCTGCCGCGTTCGGCGCAGAACTCCGCAGGCTGCGCGAGGAGCGCGGGTTGACGCAGCAGCACGTGGCGCACCTCACCGGCTACTCGGCCGTGCACGTGTCCGCCGTGGAAACTGGCCGCAAGCCTTCAACCGAAGCTTTTGCGAGAAGACTTGATCAAGCATTCGGGACGCGAGGTCACTTCGAACGGGAGTGGCGCAAGGCAGGCAGATCTGTGCTGCTCGAAGGCTTCACCGAGTTCCTGCGAAGCGAGGCGGACTCGGTCGCGCTGAGGCTGTTCGAGATCAACGTCGTGCCCAGTCTCTTCCAGACGCCGACGTACGCCGAGGCCTATCAGAACGCCCGCGTGCGCCGAGGTCGCGCGACGCAGCAACAAGCCGATGACCGAATCGAACTACTGCTGCAGCGCCAGAAGCGCATCACCGAGACCGGGCCGCGCGTCCACGCCGTCATAGACGAGGGCTGCCTGCACCGCGTCGTCGGAGGCCCCACAGTCATGGCCGAGCAACTCCGCCACCTGGAGACACTGGCCGCTCACCCTCAAATCATCGTGCAGGTATCGCCGTTCACGCTCGGCGAGGACCGGCCCTTCGCTCACCCGATCACGTTGCTGACCATGCCCAACGGCTCAGTGCTGGGGTACGGCGAAACTCAGCGGCGCGGGTACTTGGAGCGCGACGCAGCAGCACTGGCGGTTTGGGCCGGTGAGTACGATGAACTACAGGTTGAGGCGTTGTCGAGGGCATCCTCAATCGAGTTCATTCGGCGCGTTCGAAGAGGATTTGAGAATGGTTGACCTGACAGCGGCCACGTGGCGCAAGTCGAGCCACAGCGCCCAGGAAGGGCAGTGCATCGAGGTCTCGGTCGACTTCCGGAGCTTCATACCTGTCCGCGACTCCAAGGACCCGCAGGGCCCGGCCCTCGTCTTCCCGGCCGCCGAGTTCGCGGCCTTCCTCACCGCTGTCCGGGCAGGCGAGTTCGGCGAGATCTGACGGCCGGCATGCAGGAGGCCCCCGCTCGATCGAGCGGGGGCCTCCTACGGCTCCCCCCGTAGCCGACGGAGGAGGAGACCCTGGCGCCGGGTTCGAGAGCGCCGCAGCCCCGGGCCCGCATCACCGGCACCACCGGCACCGGGCGCGCCCCGGTGCCGGTGGCTCTGTCACAGGACGGTCCCCGCTCGGTGAACGGATCCCGATCGCCGTTCCCAACTACCTTTCACAGCGCCATTCTTGGACCGGCGACCGGACGTCACGACCCGTCCGGGCGAAGGCGGAACGCCGGAGCGGGCCCGTAGGGCGGGACCCTCCGGGCGCGAGCGTAGGGGGACGGATGAGATCGGTCACGGTCATCGGCGCCGCCGCGGTGTCGGACGAATCCCCGCCCGAGTGGATGTGGAGGGTGATCCGGGGCGGGCAGCACGTCGCCGACGCGCTCGGCATCCCCATCCATCTGACCACCGGGGACCCGTACACCTCCTTCGGGGTGATCGTCATTCCGGTCCTGCTGGTGCTCGTCCTCGTGGGTGTCCAGGCCGGGCCCATCGCGCGCGCCCTCACCTCCCGGGACTTCTGGGACGACACCGGCCGCCTGCTCGGCGTGGCCCAGTTGCTGCTGCTCCTGCTGGCCTACGCGTTCGGATCGGGAGGGCAGGCCCGCTCGTTCGGCGCCGCCGTCGGGAACCTCCTCTCCGGGCAACTGGCGGACCTGCTGCCGATGGCCGTCGCGACCCAGTTTCTGTTGCTCTCCGCGCTCTGGCTGGTGGTGGGCGCGTCCGCCGGAGTCCGCCGTTCGGACCTCACGGCCCCGTTCGACGCCGTCCGGGGCATGGCGCTGATCGCGGTCTTCGTCGTGGCGTTCACCGCCGCCTGGATGGCGCCGCCCCTGGGCGAGGGACCCACCGCCCGGCTGCCCGCGGTGGCGGCGGTCGGCGCCGTCCTCCTCCTGTTCGGCTACCTCAGTGCCGTCAGCCGCGGACACGAGCAGCGGCCGCACATCGTGCGTCGGCGCCGCGAGATTCTGGAGCACAGCTTCCGCAGGCGCGGCGAGGCACCGGGACACGGCCCGGAGAACCGGCCCGAGGACGCGATGATCGCCGCGCTGCTCGCCCGGACGCAGCAGCGGCCCGCACCGTCGGCGGGCAGCATCTGGCGGCCCGCTCCGGCCCTGGTCGTGCGGATGTGCCTGCTCTGGTCGGTGCTGCTCGGTGTGCCCGCCGCAGCCGTCACCTGGGTCTTCAGCACCGGACACTTCCCCCCGCCCGACTTCCGGGGCGTCATGCGCGTCGAGCTGGCCGTCCTGTCCGTCATGGTGCTGATGATGGTGTTCTCGTTCCGGCGCGGGCTCGACGGCCGGATCCGGGTGCCCCGGGCGGTTCCCCGGCTGATCGACCTCAGCCTGATCCTCTCGGTCGGCTGGCTGGGTCTGTCCCGCGCCTGGAGTTCCCCGGTGACGCTCGGCCCGCTGCCGGCCTGGGCGGTGGCGCTGGGGCCGCCACTGGTGATCGCCTCGCTGGTGCTCGTCCTCGGCGTCCTCCCGCACTGGCGGGAGACCCCGCGGCTGGCCGTCGCCCTGACCGTGGCCGTGGTCGCGGGACCGCTCGTCCTACCCCTGCGCTCGGCCCTCGAACACCTGCTGGGCGGCATCGTGAACGTCCTCGGCTAGCCCCCGCCCAACGGGTCCGCCGAGACCATCAACTCCGTTGGGCAACAGATTGGTTGTCATCGCGCGACGAATGTCGCGATCCGGGCCCGGTACTGGCGTGAGGCCCGGTGCGCGGGCCGCGGCTCATCGACCCGGCTCCCGGCCGTTCCCGGGACTCGGTGGCCGAAGCACTGCGGGACGTCCACGGCGTCGGCACCTGCGTGCACTTCCAGCCCGCGCATCGGCCGCCGCGTACCGCCGCATCGAATACCACCTGCCGGTGACAGAGCAGGCCGCCGCCCGGCAGCTGTCCCTGCTCTGCTACCCGGCGATCACCGACGACGAGGTCCAGCACGTCATCGGCGCCCTGCACACCGTCCTGTCCTGACCCGCGCGCCGGGCCGGTGGTCAGAAGATCGGTGGCCGGCCCAGCTGCGCCATGCGGCGCACCGTGCTCCAGCGCATCGGCCGCCGTGGCGGGCACGGGACCCGAACGCCCTCGAAGAAGCCGCCCCACCACGCCTTCAGCCCGTCCATCGGCGGGCGGCGCAGCAGGGTGTAGGCGATCCAGGAGGTGAGGTAGACCGGCACCAGTGGCGCGGGCAGGTGGCGCTTGGCGAGCCAGACGCGGTTGCGGGCGGTCATACGGTAGTAGGCCGCATGGCGGGCCGGGTCGGTG
Organism: Kitasatospora sp. NPDC127035; assembly: GCF_042726075.1. NCBI lineage: Bacteria > Bacillati > Actinomycetota > Actinomycetes > Kitasatosporales > Streptomycetaceae > Kitasatospora > Kitasatospora sp. NPDC127035. The sequence continues at coordinate 166,748 of NZ_JBHXDN010000003.1, forward strand.
CGGGGGTGCTGGAGGACCAGGTCCGCCCGGTAGTCGATGCCCCAGCCGGCGTCGAGTGCGCGCCAGGCGAAGTCGGTCTCCTCGTGGGCGTAGAAGAACTCCGCGGGGAAGAGCCCGACTTGGTCGATGACGCTCATGCGGACGGCGTGGCCGCCGCCGAGGAAGGTGGTGACCGGGCCGGACTGCATCGGGTCGGACTTGCCGAGGCGGGGGACGTGGCGGCGCTGGGTGAACCCGGTCTCGTCTGCAATGCGGAAGGAGACGATGCCGAGGCGCGGGTCCGTCTCGAAGGCCTCGCGGATCAGGCGGAAGGTGTCACGCCTCGGGAGCAGGCCGTCGTCGTCCAGCACCACCAGCACCTCGGTGCCGCCGAGTTCGCGCAGCCGCTCGACGCCGGCGTTCCGCCCGCCCGGGATGCCGAGGTTCTCCGGCAGTTCGACCGCGTCCACCCAGCGGGGAAGCTGGGGCAGCTCGACGCCCTGGCCGAGGACGACGGTACGCACCCCGCTGTCGCTGCCCTCCTGTGCCCCGACGGAGTCCAGCAGCGCGCACAGCTCCGCCGGGCGATTGCCCATCGTCAGCACCACCACGCCCAGCGTGACGCCCATAGGACCGACTCCACTTCCAGGGAACCTCATGACCACGTCGACACTCCCGCCCGAGCCGGGCCGGACGCTGCGGGAGCTGGCCGAGGCCGGGCGGCTTGCGGGCCACCAGCTGATGGACCGGCCGACGTTGGACTGCATCGCCCGCAACCGGCCGGCAGGCGCGGGTGTCCCGGCCAGCGTGCCACATCGCCCGGCGCCGCTGGTACCGGACGCCCAGGTCAGCGTGCCCGACCCCGTGGTTTCAGGGGAACGGCGGGCAGCTGGGGAGCAGCCAACCGGGCACCGTCGTAGCCGTGGACTTCGCCGAAGCGGGTGCCGGTTTCCCAGTCGTTGCGGGCTTGGGTGATCTCCTCACCGGATCGGGCGATGAAGTTCCACCACATGACGAGTTTCTCCTCGAAGGGGTGGCCGCCGAGGAGGAGGAGGGTGGCGTCGGTGTGGGCGTGGAGGGGGAGGTGGGGGCGGCCGGTGCCGAGGTAGAGCATGGCGCCGGGGTCGAGGCGGAGGCCGTCGACCTCGGTGTGGCCGGACATGGTGAGGACGGCGTACTCGAAGTCGGGTTCGAGGGGGAGGCGGTGGTGGGTGCCCCGGGCGAGGGTGAGGTCGGCGCCGACGAGGGGGGTGTGGGTGGTGCCGGGGGAGGTGGCGGTGTCGAGGGTGCCGAGGATGACGGTGGCGTCGAGGCCGGGGGCGGTGACGTGGGGGAGGTCGGGGTGGTGTTCGAAGGCGGGGTCGGTGTGGCGGTGGGTGTCGGGGAGGGCGACCCAGAGTTGGGCGCCGTGCAGGAGGCGGGCGTGCGGGCGGGGAGATTCCTCGGAGTGGGAGATGGCGCGGCCGGAGGTCATCAGGCCGAGTTCGCGGGGGCGGACGGTGGCCAGGCTGCCGAGGCTGTCGCGGTGCAGGACCTCGCCCTGGTGGAGCCAGCTGACGGTCTGCAGGCCCATGTGCGGGTGCGGCGGCACCTGCATGCCGGGCTCCTCCGCGATGTCGTCCGGCCCGTAGTGGTCGACGAAGCACCACGCACCGACCATCCGGCGCCCAAGGCTGGGCAGCAGCCGGCGCACCACGGTGCTCTCGCCCAGCTGGACGCTGCGGGCGGGCAGGAGTTCCTTCACCGGGCCGGTGCCGGCCTCACCGCCGCAGCTGGTCGCGGCGGGCCTGAGGTCGAGGTTGCTCACGTCGGATCCACCACCGTCGGGGAAGGGTGGGCCGGGGAGGCCGGACGAGGGGTCGTCCGGTCGGCCGTCCGGCCCGGTCTCGGGGTCGTCGGGAACGATCCTCCACCAGGGCCGGGTGATCCTCCACCCGGGCGGCCCGGGCGGCGTGAGCGGCCCGTCAGCCGGCGGGGCGGTTCGTCAGGGCGTGGCCGACGAAGGAGACCACGTCGGGGAGTATGCGGCGCCAGTACGCGGCGTCGTGCGCCCCCGTGGTGAAGCGCGCCTGGACGGTGTCGCCGACCAGCTTGCGGGCGGCGTCGCAGAACGGGTCCTCGGTGCCGCACCAGACGCCGATCGGACGGCCGTGCGGCTGCTCCTGGTGGAGCAGCGGCTCGTGCTCGCGCCAGTCGGCCTCGTCCTTGAAGACTCCGACGGCCCGGGCGTCGCTCCAGGTGCGGAACAGCGCGGGGCTGAGCGCGGCCACCGGGCCGAAGCCCGTGCCCCGGTTGCGGGCGTAGCGCAGCGAGCCGAAGCCGCCCATCGAGATGCCCATCGCGGCGCCGGGGACGCGCAGCCCGCGGGCGGCGAGCCATCCGGGGAGCTCGTCGAGGAGCATCCGCTGCGGGTCGTCGCCGGACGGCGTGCGCCGCCAGTACGTCGCGTCGCCGCCGTCGAGGGCGACCACGGCGAACGGGGGGACGCCGGCCGCGATGGCGGCGACCAGGATCTGCGGCAGGCCGAGCTCGGTCCACGCCTGGGCGGTGGCGCCGCGCCCGTGCAGGGCGATGCAGACCGGCAGCTCGGCGGCGGGCGGGACGGTGGGGCCCTGCGGCACGATCGTGATCATCTTCACGGTGGCGCCGTTCCGGGCCGCCGAGCGCTGCTCCTCGTTGCGGAGCGAGGGGACGACCGCCGGGACCGCCGGCGCCGAGGGCGTGCCGGGCCTGCCGGAGGCGGCTGCGGACGTCGGTCCGGCTCCGGCGCCGGGCGAGCCCGAGGCTCCCGGGGCGCCGGTCGGGCCCGCTCCGGATACCGGGTCGGGCTCGCCGCCGGAGAACGCCAGGGTCGCGCCGGTGCCGACGACGGCGAGGCCGCCGAGCCCCAGTCCGGCCCTCAGCAATCCGCGCCTCCCGAGCGTCCGGGTGCTGCCCGGCAGCCCCGGGCCGCCCGACGCCTCCAACCCGGTCGCCGACCCCGGCGCACCCGCCGGCGGGTCTCCGGCTCCCGGGGGCGGTGCGTCGGCGCCGACGGTGGGCGGCGAGGACGGCGGCGGCGGTACGGCGGCCATGGCGCTCGTTCCGGTTCGTCCACTCCCCTGGTGGTCCAGGTCCACGATTCTCCCCTCCGACAGTCAGCCAGCACTGTACGTCGAGCGGCCGCGCCCATTCGCACCGAACCGGTCGCAAGCCGTCGAGAGGCGGAGGAGAAGTGGTGGAGAACGGTCGGAACCCGGCAGGTCGGGCCCCGGCCGGACGGCAAAGCACCGGAGGCAGAGCGCCGGAGGGCAGAGCGCCGGAGGGCAGAGCGCCGGACCGCCGGGCACCGGACGGCCCGACACCCGGCGCCCGGGCACCGTCGGGCGCCCCGCTCAGCCACCGCGCAACGACAGGTCGGCGACCGCGCAGCACCCGATCAGTGCCCGCAGGCCCACCAGGCGTCCGCCGTCGCCCCGTCCGCCAGCGCCCGCAGCTTGGCGACCGCCCCCGCCGGGTCCTCCGCGCCGTACACCGCCGAGCCGGCCACGAAGACGTCCGCGCCGGCCTCGGCGCAGCGCTCGATGGTGCTCGCGGCCACGCCGCCGTCCACCTGGAGCCACAGCTCCAGTCCGTGCTTGGCGATCAGCTCCCGGGTGCGGCGGATCTTGGGCAGCATGATGTCCAGGAACGCCTGACCGCCGAAGCCCGGCTCGACGGTCATGATCAGCAGCATGTCCAGCTCGGGCAGCAGGTCCTCGTACGGCTCGATCGGCGTGCCCGGCTTGAGCGCCATCGAGGCGCGGGCGCCCTTGGCCCGGATCTCGCGGGCGAGCCGGATCGGCGCGGCGGCGGCCTCGACGTGGAAGGTGACCGAACCGGCGCCGGCCTCGACGTACTGCGGGGCCCAGCGGTCCGGGTCCTCGATCATCAGGTGGCAGTCGAGCGGGATGTCGGTGGCCCGGGCGAGCGACTCGACGATCGGCACGCCCAGCGTCAGGTTGGGCACGAAGTGGTTGTCCATCACGTCGACGTGCAGCCAGTCCGAGCCCCTGACGGCCTCGGCCTCCTCGGCGAGCCGGGCGAAGTCCGCTGACAGGATGCTGGGGTTGATCTGCGCCATGGGGGCTGGTACCTACCTCTTCTTGCCTTCGTGCGAGGGCCTTCGTGCGAGGGTCGTCCTGCGAGGGTTCGGGCACCCGGACCGGGCGCCTCGCCCCATCATCTCGCGCTCCGTCGCAGGGGCGTCACCAACGAGACCTCCCCGTGACCCTCATCACACCCCCGAGGGGGTTATCGTGACCGCCGCCGTGGTCATCAGCCTTGTACGACAACCCCCGTACGGTGCGACACCTGCACCGGTACCACCCCGCCGCGTCCCCGCCGATCCCTCCGCGTACCACCTGCTCCACCCCGCACCGCCCGGTAGCGCCAGAACCACCGGTCCCGCCGGAACCACCAGTACCGCCCGCACCTCCCTGTACCTCCCCGTTTCCCCCGCGCTCCCTGCGCGCCCTCCGAGGAAGGTCTTCCGTTGGCCGATCTGGTCCACCCCGCCCGTGCCCTGTGGTGGCTCTTCGAGCCCGTACACGCCGTCACCTACTTCACGCCGGAGGGCCGCGCCGCGTTCGAGGCGGCCGGGCTCCACGGCGTCGCGCGCGGCTACTTCGGCGGCCGTGCCGCCCCGCTGGGCGAGGTCGACGCGCCGCCGGTGATCGCCGCGTTCTTCAACTTCGCGCCCGCGCCGATCGAGCGCGCCCTCCCCGCGATCTGGAAGCTGGCCGATCCGGACACCGCCCTCGCCGCCCGCGCCGAGGGCGCCTCGGCGGCCCTGACCCGGCTGCTGGAGCACGTGAAGCCGGCCCAGGTGGAGCTGGTGGCCGACCTGCTGGAGACCGCCGTCTCCCGGCTCGACTGCGCCGGGCGCGTCCTGGCCGCCGCCAACGCCGCCCTCCCCCGCCCGGCCGGTCTGTACGGGCGGCTCTGGCAGGCGGCCACGGTGATGCGCGAGCACCGGGGCGACGGGCACGTCGCCGCGCTGGTCTCCGCCGGACTGGACGGCTGCGAGGCCCTGGTGGTGCGCTGCGCCCTGGACGTACGGCGTGAGGTGCTCCAGCCGCTGCGCGGCTGGACGGACGAGGAGTGGGACGCGGCCTCCGCCCGGCTGATCGAACGGGGCTGGATCACCGAACGCGGCACCATCACCGAGTGCGGCCGGATCCGGCACCAGGCGCTGGAGGCGGCCACCGACCTGGCCGCCGCCCGGGTGTGGGAGAACAACCCGCGCGCCGAACTCGACCGGCTCGTCGCGGCGCTCAAGCCGATCTCGACGCTCTGTCGCACCGCACTGCCCCCGATCAACCCGATCGGGCTCCCGGCCGCCACCGCCTGACCCCCGGGTCCGTCCGGTGGGCGCCGCGGCGGCCACCGGACGGACTGCCGCTACCGCGGGGTTCCGTCGCCCGGAGCCGCCTTCTCCGCCGGGCCGGCCCCCGCAGGCGCCTCCGCCACCGGGCTCGCCACCATCGACGCCCCCGAACCCGCCGGGGCCGGCGCCACCGCCGGGGCCGACGCCACCACAGGCGTCTCCGCCACCGGGCAGCCCGCCGCCGGTTCAGCCGCCGGTTCCGCCCCCGCCGCGCCCCCGGGCGCCGTCCGCGCCCCCTCGGGCGCCGACCGGAAGGCGAACCTGTCCTTGGCCCGTCGACCCCGGTTCTCCAGCGGCAGCACCCCGGTGGCGCCCGCCAGCCCGAAGGGCGGCATGTCGAAGTAGATCGACTCGTACGACCCCTCCGGCACGACGTACGTCTCGTGCCAGAGCCCGACGTGCCCCCGCACCCGGCCCGCCTTCAGCTTGCGGTTGACGATCCCCCAGGCCCGGTGGTGGAAGGCGTCCGGCGCGGCCGCGTACCGGTACAGGCTCTCCTTCGACTCCCAGTACTGGACGACGTAGTACGTGCGCGGCGAGGCGGTCAGCAGGATGCGGCCGCGCAGCCCGCGGCCCGGGTCCCCGGCGAGTTCGTAGAGCATCCGGAACATCGCCAGCATCACGGGGCCCCAGTGGTGGACGGCCCAGAACCGGTTGATCCGCATGCCGATGAGGAGGACCACGGTGTCCCCGGTCGCAGCGGAGGTGGTGTAGCCCGGCCTCGGTTTCGCGAACACGTCTGCCCCCGGTTCCCCGCGCCGTCGGCGCAGTCGTCGGCCCTCATGTGAGCAGTGATTACATCAGCGCGCACCAACCCGGTCAACCCTCTGCGCAAGCACAACAACCCTGCGTTCAGGGCAGGTTGGCGACGCCCCGGCCGAAGGTGTCCAGCACCTGCGCGGCCAGCTCCTCGGCCTTCTCCGCCGGCAGGTACCCGTCCGCGATCATCTGCGCCAGCCCGTAGACCAGCGCCTGCCCCGCCAGCCCCACCAGGGCCGGATCACCCGGCCGCAGCCGCCCGGCCTCCTGGTCCGCGACGATGACCTCGGTGTACGCCTGGTCGATCCCGGACAGCCGCTCCCGCAGCTCCGGGTGCCTGGACGCCGCGAACACCCGCGACCGCACCAGCTCGAACCGGTGCGGGTACCGGATCGCGTACCGGACGAAGCCCAGCCCGACCGCCCGCAGCGCCGCCCCCTCGCTGCCCTCCACCTCCGCCCACTGCCACCGTTCGAAGTCCGCCAGTACCCGGTCCGCGACCGCCGTCAACAGCGCCTGCCGGTCCGCGAAGTGACGGAACGGCGCCCCCGCCGACACCCCGGCCCGGCGCGCCACCTCCCGCATGCTGATCTTGTCCTGCCCCTGCTCGTCCAGCAGGTCGAACGCCACCCCGACCAGCGTCTCGGGCAGCGCCCCGTGGTGGTAAGTCCCCCGCCCCGCGGGCCTCTCCGTCATGTCCGCAGTGCTACCAGCTACCCACCGGGAGGTCCAACCGGCCACCGGCGACGGAGCGGACGCTCGCCGCCCCGGTTCGACGGCGCACGGCGGTGGCCGCCTGCCGCGGAGTACCCCGGAAGGCGGCGCCCCCCGATCGTTGGTGCAATGGGAGGTAGTGCACTTCAGGGCGGGATCCGATGATCACCAGCCATGTCAGGAGCCGCACCATGACGTCCCCCTCCCCGACCCCGGTCATGTTCATCCACGGCCTGTGGTTGCATTCCACGAGCTGGGAGCCCTGGGCGGACCTGTTCCGCCAGGCCGGGTACGAGCCCCTCACCCCGGAGTGGCCCGGCGTCCCCGACACCGTCGCCGGGGCCCGTGCCGACCCGGAGAGCCAGGCCGGCAACGGGCTCGCCGAGATCTCCCGGGAGCACGCCCGGATCATCCGCGAGCTGGGCACCAAACCGATCCTGGTCGGCCACTCGGTCGGCGGGTTCATCGCCCAGCACCTCCTCGGCCAGGGCCTGGGCGCGGGAGCGGTCGCGATCTGCCCCGGCCAGATCCGCGGGGTGAAGGCGGTCGGACCGGCCCAGGCCAAGTCGACCTTCGCGTTCCTCAGCCACCCGGGCAACACCGGGCGCGCGGTCTCCCTGGACGCCGAGCAGTTCCGCTACGCGTTCGCGAACGCCGTCAGCCAGGAGGAGTCCGACGAGCTCTTCGAACGGTGGACCATTCCCAGCCCCGCCCGGCCCCTGTTCCAGCTGGCGCTGTCGAACCTCGCCCGGAACTCGCCCGCACGGGTCAACACCCACAACAGCAACCGGGGACCGCTGCTGCTCCTGTCCGGCAAGCTCGACCACACCGTGCCCGACGTCCTGACGCGTTCCACGTTCAAGCAGTACCGCAAGTCCGACGCCGTCACCGAGTACCGGAGGTTCGACGACCGCGGGCACTCGCTGATCGTCGACAGCGGCTGGCCCGGCGTCGCCGACACCGCCCTCGCCTGGCTCAGGGAGAAGAACCTCACCTGACCCGCTCCCGCCTCCCACCGCCGGCGCCGGCGCGGGACGGCAGCCGCGCCGCCCGACGCCACCCAGCACCGCTCCCCACCACCAAGCCAGCCGCTCAGCACCGGAACTGGCGCCGGTAGGTCGAGGGGCTGACGCTCATCGTCTCCCGGAAGTGGTGGCGGAAGCCCGCGACGGTCAGGCCCACACGACCGGCCACCGCGTCGATAGGCCGGTCCGTGGACTCCAGCAGCTCCGCGCCGGCCCGGACCCGCTGCCGGGTGATCCAGCGCCCCGGGGGCAGACCGGCCACGGCGGCGAAACGCCGTTCGAACTGCCGTACCGACAGGTGCGCGACACCGGCCAGTTCACCGGCGGTGAGACGCCGGTGGAGGTTGTCCAGCACGTACCGCATGGCGCTGCCGATCGGGTCGTCGGACGGCGCCGGACTCACCGGACGCTCCGCGAACTGCGCCTGCCCGCCCTCGCGGTGCGAGGCCACGACCATGCGGCGGGCGACGCGTGCGGCGATGTCGGGGCCGTGGTCCCTGCGGACGAGGTGGAGACAGGCGTCGATGCCCGCGGCGGTGCCGGCGGCGGTGACCACCGATCCGTTGTCGATGTAGAGCACCGACGCGTCGACCGTCACCTCCGGATGGCGTTCCTGGAGCAGGGCGGCGTGCCGCCAGTGCGTGGTCGCCGTGCCGCCGTCCAGCAGGCCCGCGGCGGCCAGGGCGAACGCGCCGCCGCAGATGGAGACCATGCGCGCGCCGCGCGCGTGCGCGTCCCGCAGCGCCTTCAGGACCACCGGGGAGACGTCGCGCCGCACGTCCGGGACCCCGGGGACGATGACGGTGTCGGCGTGGCGGAGGCGGTCCAGGCCGTGGTGCACCACGATGTCGAAGCCGCCCACGACGCGGTGCGGCCCGGGCACCTCGGCGCAGACCTCGAACCGGTACCACCGGTCCACGTCCAGCTCCGGCCTGGAGACCGCGAACACCTCGGCGACCGTGGCGAGCTCGAACGGTGCCATCCCGTCGAAGGCGAGGCAGGCGATCCGGTGGTGGCGCACGACGGGATCCTAGCGGTGCGTGCCGTTTCCGGCACTCGTCGGGTGCCTCCACGAGGTCCGAGCCTTGGGGCATGCAACCTGACGCCCCTGCTCCCCTCACCTTCGGCATGCTCGTGTTCGACGAGGTCGAGGTCCTCGACGCGGGAGGCCCCTTCGAGGTCTTCAGCACCGCCGGCCGGCTGGCCCGGACGGCCGACGACGAACCGCTGCTGCGCGTGGTGACGGTCGCGGCGGCCGACCGCCGGGTCCGCGCCCGCGGCGGGCTGACGATCGTGGCGGACCACACCCTCCGGGACGATCCGCCCTTCGATGTCCTGGTGATCCCCGGCGGCGTCACCACGGCCGTCGAGGCGGACCCGGACGTCGTCGACTGGCTGGACCGGCGCCGGCGGACGTCGGCGCTGACGTTCAGCATCTGCACCGGGGCCTTCCTGCTGGCCGCCACCGGGGCGCTGGACGGCCGACCGGCCGCGACCCACTGGGAGGACCAGGAGGAGCTGGCCCGCCGCCGGCCGCGCATCGACGTGCGCACCGACGAACGGTGGGTCGACGACGGCGACATCGTCACCTCCGCGGGGATCAGCGCGGGCATCGACGCCGCCCTGCACATCGTGGGCCGGCTCTTCGGCCGGCAGCTCGCCCTTCGGACCGCCCGCCAGATGGAATACACCTGGCGGACCGACCACGCGTCCGAGGTCCGCACCTGAGGCACCCGCGCCGAGCCACGGCGCACCGGCCGTATCGCCCGGCCCTCCTGGGCGCGACCGGGCCACCCCGCGGGCACCTGCGGCCTGCGGGGTGGCACCGTGCGGTCCGCTGCGCGCGCCCGAACGGCCGACGACTCACGGCCGACGACCGACGGACGCGGCAGCCGGACGCAGCCGACGGGCCTACCAGGCGTAGTCCTCCGGGGCCGGCTTGTGGCCGGGGAAGAGGTCGTCGAGCCGGGCGAGGAGGTCGTCGTCGAGCTTGACGTCGAGGGCGTGGACGGCGGCGTCGAGGTGGGTCAGGGTCCGGGGGCCGACGATGGGGGCGGTGACGGCGGGGCGGCTGAGGAGCCAGGCGAGGGCGAGGTCGGCGGGGTGCTCCCCGATCTCGTCCGCGAGGTCCTCGTAGGCCTGGATGCGGTCGCGGTTGGCGTCGAGGATCTCGCCGGCGTGCTGGAGGGCGCCGCGGACCAGGCCGCCCTCGCGCTCCTTGCGCAGGGCACCGCTGAGGACGCCGCTGCGGAGCGGGGACCAGGGGAGGAGCCCGAGGCCGTAGTGCTGGAGGGCGGGGACGACCTCCAGCTCGATGGTGCGGTCGAGCAGGTTGTAGAGGGACTGCTCGCTGACCAGGCCGAGGAAGTGCCGGGCGCGGGCGGCCTCCTGGGCCTGGGCGATGTGCCAGCCGCCGAAGTTGCTGGAACCGACGTAGATGATCTTGCCCTGGGCGACCAGGACCTCCATCGCCTGCCAGATCTCCTCCCACGGGGTGTCCCGGTCGATGTGGTGCATCTGGAAGAGGTCGATGTGGTCCGTGTTGAGCCGGCGCAGGCTGGCCTCGACGGCGCGGCGGATCGCCAGGGCGGAGAGTCTGCCCTCGTTCGGCCAGTCACCCATCGGGGCATAGGCCTTGGTGGCGAGCACGGTCCGTTCCCGTCGCCCGCCCCCCTGGGCGAACCAGCGACCGATGATCTCCTCGGTGCGGCCCTTGTGGTTGCCTTCGGCGTCACGGCCGTAGCCGTTGGCGGTGTCGAAGAAGTTGATGCCCCGCTCGTGGGCGTTGTCCATGATCAGATGGGCGTCGGGCTCCTCGGTGTGCGGGCCGAAGTTCATGGTGCCCAGGCAGAGTCGCGAGACGGTCAGGCCGGTGCGGCCGAGGTGGGTGTACTCCATGGGGCCCAACCCTCCGACGCACCGGCTGTGGTGTCCAGCACATTTCGTATCGTGACACCCGGGTACCGCAGGTTTCGCACACCCGGTCGATCACCGGCCGTGGGTGGCGAACTTCCTTACGGCGAGCGGACCGCAGAGCGCCAGCAGGGCACCGCACCAGAGCACGGCGGCGAGACCGGCGTGCTGCATCGGCCAGGCGGAGCCCGGCGCGGACGGGTTGCCGAAGAGCTCGCGGCCGGCCTGGACCACCGCGCTCATCGGGTTCCAGTCGGCGACGGTCCGCAGCCAGCCGGGCATCCCGCCGGTCGGCACGAAGGCGTTGGTCACCATCGCCAACGGGAAGACCGCGATCGCGAGTTGTCCGGCCGCCTCCTCCTTCCCCACGGCCAGGCCGAGCAGCTGGCCGAGCCAGGTCATCGTGAAGCGGAAGAGCAGCAGCAGCCCGAACGCCGTTGCGGCGTCGGCCGGTCCGCCGCGCATCCGCCAGCCGACGGCGAGTCCGACGGCGGCCAGGAGCGCGAGGACGAGCGCGCTGATCAGCAGGTCGGCGAGGGCCTGGCCGAGCAGCAGGCCGGTGCGCGAGACCGGCATCGAGCGGAGCCGGTCGGTCACGCCGCGGCCGACGTCACGGGCGGCGCCGATCATGGTGGGCATGATGCCGTTGACCGCCACCAGGGCGAACAGGCCGGGCATCAGGAACTCCCGGTAGCTCCCGGCGCCGGCGCCACTGCCACCGACGCCGCCGGACGAGGAGTCCGGGATCCGGACGGCACTGCCGAACACGTAGCCGAACACCACCACCATGACCACCGGAACGGCGAGCGAGACGGCCAGCAGCCCGGGCGAGTGGCGGTAGTTGAGCAGGACGCGGAGCATCGACGACCAGGTGTCGGACACCAGCCGGACCGCGGCGGGCGGGATCACCGGAGCGGGTGCGGCGGGCCGGGCGGGCGGCGTCGTCGCGGCGGCCATCAGGCGGCCCTCCCCTCGGTCCCGGCGGCGCCCTCGACCGCCGCTCCGGAGGCACCGGCGGCGCCTCCGGAGCCCCCGGTGAGCGCGAGGAACACGTCGTCGAGCGACGGCGGGCGCAGCGCGACGTCCAGCGCCACCACCCCCGCCGCGTCCAGCTCCCGTACGAGCCCGGGCAGCAGCACCTCCACACCCGGCCGCGAGACGGCCTCGACCGTCCGTTCGACGTGGTCGACCCGCACGTCACCCGTCCCGGCGAGCGCCGCCAGGACCACGGCGGCCCGGCCGAGCCGGTCGGGGTCGGCGAGGGTGACCGAGATCCTGCTGCCGATCGCCGCCTTGAGCCGCCGGGGCGGCCCGGTGGCGATGGCGGCGCCGTGGTCGACGACCACGACGGTGTCGGCGAGCCGGTCGGCCTCCTCCAGGTACTGGGTGGTGAGCAGCACGGTGGTCCCGCCGTCCGCCAACTCCCGCACGAAGGACCAGATCTGCTGCCGGCTGCGCGGATCGAGGCCGGTGGTGGGTTCGTCGAGGAAGAGCAGGGGCGGCGCCGTGACCAGGCTGGCGACGAGGTCGAGCCGGCGCCGCATGCCGCCGGAGTAGGTGCGGACGAGCCGGTCGGCGGCCCCGGTGAGGCCGAAGTCGTCGAGCAGCCGGTCGGCGCGGGCCCGGGCGGCGCGGGCGCCGAGGTGGTGCAGCCGGCCGAGGAGGCGCAGGTTGTCGCGGCCGGTGATGCCCTCGTCGACGGCCGCGTGCTGGCCGGCCAGGCCGATGCTGCGGCGGACGGCCTCGGGCTCGCGGACCACGTCGTGGCCGGCGACGAGGGCGGCGCCCCGGTCCGGGGCGACGAGGGTGGCGAGGACGCGGACGGCGGTGGTCTTGCCGGCGCCGTTGGGGCCGAGCAGGCCGCAGACCGTGCCCGCGGGGACGACCAGGTCGAGGCCGCGCAGGGCGCGGGTGGCGCCGAACCGTTTCTCGACGCCGATCATCTCGACGGCGGTGGTGGACCGACTGGTGTCGGACATGGCTCTTCCCTCTCACTAGGTACAGCGTACGCAGAAGCGAGCGTGAGCGCATCGTACTACGTACGCCGTACGTATCTAGAATGGGGAACCGAGGTGATCAATCAGTGCCGACCAGCAATCCGCCGTCCGGACACCGGACCGGCGAACGACCCGCGAGCCGACCCGAAAGCCCCGGCGGCAGAACACCCGCCCCCCTGCCCGCCGAGGCACCCGAGCTGATCTGGCTGCGCCCCGAGCGCACCGGACGCGGCCCCCGGCCCGCCCACAGCCGCGCGTCGATCGCCGCCGCCGCGATCGTCGTCGCGGACGCCGAGGGTCTGGACGCCGTCTCCATGCGCCGGGTGGCCGCCGCGCTCGGAGCGGGCACGATGTCGCTCTACAACTACGTGCCGAAGAAGGAACACCTGCTGGACCTGATGCTCGACGCCGCCGTCGGCGAGTACGACTACAGCACCCTCACCCCGACCGGCGACTGCCGCGCCGACCTCCACAGGCTCGGGCACGAGCAGCTCGCCGCGCTGCGCCGGCACCCCTGGCTTCCCGCCCTGGTGATCGCCCGCCCGGGCCTGGGCCCGAACGCGCTGCGCTACACCGACCACTTCCTCGCCGTCACCGAGCCCAGCGGCCTGGACGGCGGCACACGCATGGAGGCCCTGGCGCTGCTCAACGGGTTCATCTGCCAGTACGCGCAGTACGAGCGGACGGCGGCGGCCGGCGCCCAGTGGCAGACCGACCTCGTCGGCTACCTCGCCCGCGCCGCCGGGAGCGGCGAATACCCGCACCTGGCCGCCGCGTTCGCCACCACCGGGCCGCCCGCGAGCGACCTGGACGCGACCTTCGACCGGGCGCTGAACCGGGTGATCACGGCCGTCCTCGCACCACCGGAGGAGTAGCCGCGCGCAGCGGCCCGCCCGCACCCTGCCGGGGCGTCAGCTCCGGCTGCGGGCGGGCCGATGACGGCTTCCCGGGACCACCAGCCAGAGCAGCCAGGCACCGGTGCCGAGGATCAGCATGTTGACGGCGATCTGCCACGGGAGGGAACCGAAACCGGTCTCCCAGTAGCCGAACCAGTACTCCAGCAGCGACCCGGTCAGCCACCAGAGCCCCACGTCGGCGACGACGGCCACCGCCCAGACGGCCATCGGGTGCCAGCGCGGACGCGGGACCGCGTGCACGAGGGCCAGCGCGGCCGTGACGCCGAGGGCGACCGGCACGAAGTCCCGGTCCACCAGGTCCAGGTAGTTCCACGGCAGGGTCGACCCGACGATCCAGATCAGCGCCATGCAGCCGATGAAGCGCACCAGCATCGCCGACGCCGGATGCGGCACCGGACGGTCGGCGGCGGCGGGAGCCGGGGTCGCGGTGGGGGCGGTGGCGGGAACAGGTGTGCCGTGGCCCGGGGCCGGCGCGGAGTAGCCCTCGGCGGGCGCGCCGTAGCCCGGGACGGGCGTCCCGTAGCCCTGGTTCGGGCCGCCGTAGCCACCGGGCACGCCGTAGCCAGCGTAACCACCCGGCCCGCCGCCGTGACCACCGCCGGAACCACCCGCACCGCCGCCGTAACCACCCCCGTAACCGCCTCCGTAACCACCGAACGCTCCGGTCGGCGCGCCGACGGCACCGTCGAACGGCTGCGCCGGCGGGCCCGCCGTCACCGCCGGTACGGCGGACGGCTGCGCCGGGACCCACGCCCCGCCCGCCGCCCGGGACTGCCACCCGCCCGCCGGCGCCCCTGACGACGCGCCGGACGACGGCGGCGACGGCGACCCGCCCAGGGCCGTCGGCGTCGGCTCCACCGGCCGGACCGGCCCCGTCACCAGCCCCGCACCGGCCCGTACGACCGACTCCAGCGCGGCGAGCGCCTGCTCCGCCGTCGGCCGCTGCGCCGGGTCCTTGGCGAGCAGCGCGCCCAGCAACGGCGTCAGCCCGCCCGCCCGCAGTGGCGGGCGCGGCTCCTTGGTCACCACGGCCACGCACAGCGCCCCGAACGTGTCCCCGCTGAACGGCGTCTCGCCTTCGACCGCCGCGTACAGCGTCGTGCCGAGCGACCACAGGTCGTTGGCGGGCGCCGGCGGCCTCCCCTCCAACTGCTCGGGGGCCATGTAGGCCGGCGTGCCGATCACGGCGCCGGTACGGGTGAGCGCCGTGGTGGCGTCCGCCATGTGCGCGATGCCGAAGTCGGTGAGGATGACGCGGTCGCCCATCAGCAGGACGTTGTCCGGCTTAAGGTCTCGGTGGACGATGCCGGCCGCGTGGGCCTGCTGGAGCGCCTTGACCATCGCCACGCCGATCAGCGCGACCCGTGACAACGGCAGCGCGCCGTCCCGCGAGATCGCGGCGGCCAGCGAGACACCGGTGACGAACTCCATCACGATCACCGGTGCGCCCTCGTGCTCGACGACGTCGTGCACGGTGATGATCCCGGGGTGGTTGAGCCGCGCGGCGGCCCGCGCCTCGCGCAGCACGCGCTGGACCAGTTGCTCGCGTTCGGCCTCGGTGACGCCCTGCGGGAGCAGCACCTCCTTCACGGCGACGTCACGTCCCAGGGTGGTGTCCCAGCCGCGCCAGACCCGCCCCATGCCGCCCTGGCCGATCAACTCCCGCAGCTGGTAGCGACCCCCGACCAGTGCCCCGTTCACCCCTGTCACGGAGGTCACCCTAGCGGCACCGAAGCTCCTCCCCGGGTCCGCGTCGTCAAATCGTTTCCGCCCGCGACCACTGCCGCGTACGGTGACGTGTCGAGGATCGTGGGCGCGGCCTGCCGGAGGTCGAGCTACCGCACCCGGCCCGGCCTGCGGAGGCCGAGGGTCCGCCGATGCCCGGACCGGCGGCCCGCGGACCTGCATCGTGACGATGAACGGCGTGCTGGTCCTCCCCGGCCGGGGCACCGCTACGGACGACCGGCGCGAACTCTCCTCCGGGGAGGGCTTCCTGGGATTCGCCATTGGCTCCCGGCGGGCTCCGGGGTGGTGCCGGATTCCAGCAGGGAGGGCACATCGACGTCTCGGCACCGGAGACTTCGTGTGCTGCCCCTCAGCGTGCCCTCTCTATTTGCCTCCTGTGTCAGGCTGGGGACGTGCTCTCCGACTCCGCCACCCCCGACGACTGGCACACCCCGGCCGAGCTGACGCCACTCGACGGCAACGAGGCGTTCCGAGGCATGGGTGTCGGTACGGTGCTGGACTTCTGGCGCTACGCGATGCCCGACCTCCGGACCAACACCACCCGGGGCTTGCTCGCCGAATTCCTGGTCCACAGGGCGGTCGGCGCCGTGGCACACACCACGGCGTGGGAGAGCTTCGACGTCCTGACTCCGGACGGGCTCAAGGTCGAGGTCAAGACCAGCGCCTACCTCCAGGCCTGGGGCCAGCCCCGGCTGTCGGAGATTCGCTTCTCCCGGCTGCGCGGGCGCGCCTGGAATCCCGAGGACGGTGGCGCCGCAGAGCAGTCCTACAACGCCGACATCTACGTCTTCGCTCTCCATACCGCTCTCACCCACGCCGACTACGACCCGCTCGACACCGGCCAGTGGGGCTTCTACGTCGTCTCCCGCCCTCTCGTGGAGGCCACCGGACAGGCGAGCCTGGGCCTGGCCTCCGTGCGGCGGCTCTGTGGCGAGCCCGTCGCCTACGAGGAACTCGCGGATCGGATCGCGACCTGTGCCTGCCAACCGCTCCCGTTCACGCCCTGACGCCGCCTGTCCGATCTGCGGGAAGGATCCGGCCCGGAGGTGCGGACCGCTGCCGCCCTGGTCCGGTCCTGCACGCTCGGCTCCTGCACGTGGACGACGGCAGTCCTTCGGACGAGCATCGCGGCAAGGTCCCCGCATCTGCCAGTTCGGCGGGCACGTCTCCCGGCCGGGAAACGTGCCCGCCGGGGGCCGACGTGCCGTCGCGGTCGGGGTCGACCGCGAGGCCGATGACGCCGAGGTAGCCGTCCCCGCTCTCGGTGATCTTGAGCAGCGTGCTCGGCCGGTAGACGCCGTCGCCGTCGCTGAACGTGTCACGACCGCTGTGCGCCGCGAGGAGCGCGCCGAGGCCGATGCTGGTGATGCCGGCCAGTGCCGCCCGGAGCCCCGCCGCTCCTACGGGGTCTCGTCCAGGTGGTCGGCGTAGTACCCGACCGCCCGACGGTACTTCCGTACGCCCGGGTCCGCGCTGGTCTCCCCCGTCACCTGGAGCAGGGTCCGCACCGCCTCCCGCGATTCGCCGACGTTGTACAGCGCCATCGCCAGGAAGGTCCGGAGCGCGGCGTCCCCGGGGAACTCCTCCAGACCGCGGCGGAGCGTCCGAAGCGACGACTCGTAACGGCCCAGCACCCGGTAGGTGCTGCCGAGCCCCAGCAGTGCCCCGTGACGCTCGCTCTCCGACAGACCCGCAGCGCCCAACGCCCGTTCGTAGCAGGGGACGGCCTCCGCCTCCAGGCCGAGGGCGTCGTGCGCCCATGCCGCCTGGTACGCGATCGCGGCGTCCTCCGGGTAGCGGTCCGACAGGGCGATCAGTTGCTCGCACGCCTGCCGGGTCCCCTCCTCGCGCAGCCGCACCGCCTGTGCCAGGGCCGTCCCGTGCTGTTCGTCGTCCATCCGCCGCACGCTGCCACGGCGCCACCCGGACCGCAACACCTCCGGGCCGGTCCCCCGGCGGATCGCCGGACCGGGGTCCTGGACGGGGCTCCCGACGGGGAGTCCGGGCGGCCCGGCGGCGGCACCGCACCTCGCGGTCAGGTGCGCAGGGCCTCGTCGAGGCGGCGGCGGAGTACGGCCGGGCGGGTACGGCCGGGGGTGCACTCCGGGAACCGGCCCACCAGCTCGCGGACGGCCGGCGGGGCGTGTTCGATCGCCCAACGGATCTCCGCGTCACCGACGTCGGTGGCGGCGTCCGTGGTGACGTCGCCCCCGTCGGCCGCCGCGAGTTCGCACGCGAGGGCCGCGTGCGTGGCGGGCTCCAAGGCGTGCTTCACCTGGTGCGGAGTCGCCAGCGGGTGGATGTAGGGGGACGCCGCCGCGTAGCCCGCGGCCCGGGCGGCGGCCGCGGCGGCGGGGTCGTCGACCTCGCGTGCGGCAGCGAGCGCCGCGTGGGCCTGGGCGCGCAGGAGCGCCGTCCGCTTCCCTTCGCGGGCGAAGGTGCGGACGCCCTCGATCGCCTCGCGCGGACGGGTGTCGGCCGGGGCCTTGGCCTCGAACAGCGCCAACGCCCGTTCGGCGCAGTCGGCGGTCCAGAGCCCGAGAAGGCGACGGTCCTCGTCGCTGATGATGACCTCGTTCATCCGTTCATCCTGCCGGTTCCGCCCTCCCGTGTCGCCCGGGTTGTGCGGACGCGGCCGACCACGCCGGGCTCTCTCCGCTCCGGGGCCCCTCCCTCACCGACCGTGCCGTGTCAGGGTCGGCGAGGGAGGGGCACGGCGCGGCCCCGCAGGGCCCCGTGAGGCCGCGTGAATCCAGCACGAGCCCGCGTGAGACCACGGGCGGAACTGACGGACGGTCACCGAACGTCGACGCGGTCACGGCGTCCAGGCCGGTCGGCGATCCGCGGCCGGGCCGCGAACTCCCCTCGTTCGGGTGGGGTTTGGGCATTGCCGTGGCGCCGCGCCCGTGCGGCGCACTACCGTCGCCGTATGACCGAGCTTGTCCGCCGTCGTCATGTGGACTACGGCTACATCGCCGGCGCGGGCTGTCCCGCCGGCCGCTGACCGCGCCCGCCTCCTCCGGCCGCACGGTCCGGGCGTCGAGGCCCGTACGCCTCCGCCCCGTGGTGCCCTCCCCTTCCCCGTTCGCATCCTTCCCTCAAGGGACACCCATGACCGCGTTCAACTCCGCCACCGAGCACTACCTCCACAACAACAGCGCCTACGCCTCCGGCTTCGAGGGCCCGTTGCCGCTGCCCCCGGCCCGCCGGACCGCCGTGCTCGCCTGCATGGACGCCCGACTGAACGTCTACGGCGTCCTCGGCCTGAACGAGGGCGACTCGCACGTGATCCGCAACGCCGGCGGCGTCGCGACCGACGACGCGATCCGCTCGCTGGCCATCAGCCAACGACTCCTCGGCACCGAGGAGATCATCCTCATCCACCACACCGACTGCGGCATGCTGACCTTCGGGGACGACGCCTTCCGGGAGTCGATCCGCGAGGAGACGGGCGTCAAGCCGCCGTGGGCCGCGGAGGCCTTCGCCGACCTGGAGACCGACGTGCGGCAGTCGATCGCGCGGATCACGAGCAGCCCGTTCGTCCCGAAGACGGACGCGGTGCGCGGCTTCGTCTTCGACGTGGCCACCGGCAAGCTCGCGGAGGTCGTGCTGTAGACCGTGCTCCGGGCCCTGCCCCAGGTCGTGGAGCCGGCGGTGCCGTGCCGTCGGTGGTGCCGTGCCGTCGGCGGTGCCGTGCCGTCGGCGGTGCCGTGCCGTCGGCGGTGCCGTGTCGTCGGTGGTGCCGTGTCGTCGGTGGTGCCGTGTCGTCGGCCTGCCGGGCGGACGGGCCGGATCGAGCTGCCCGTGCAGGGCTCACCTCCCCGAAGCGGTGAGCCCTGCACGGGCCGGCCCCGTCCCCGCCGTCCCGGATCAGACCTGCTCGTCGTCCACCGCGCCGGGCGCCAACGGCGGTGCCGGGAAGGCGTGTCGGGCCTCGCCGCCGTCCCACCACACGCCGATCGCGAACACCGCCGCCGCCTCCAGCAGTGCCGCCCGCTCCAGTCCCCCGCAGCGGACGGCCGTACAACCCATCGACGCGACGAGCTCGGTGACCAGTTCGGCCGCGGCCGGCGCGTCCGCGCAGAAGGGCACGGTGAGCGGCACGCCCTCGAAGGCCGGGCGCGGCATGGTCCAGATGCTCTCGTGGCAGATGCCGAACACCTTGGCCACCCGGGCGCCGGGCGCCGCGGCCGCGAGCCGGACCGCCATGGAGTCGCCACCGCCGGCCGTGGTCAGGACCGGGCCGCCCGAGCCGGGGGCCATGGGCACGGTGCAGTCGAGGACGGTCCGGCCGGCCAGGTCCCCCGCAAGCCCTGCCACCACCCCGGCCGCGACCTCGGCGGGCAGGGCGACCAGCACCGCCTCGCCGAACCGTGCCGCGTCCGCCGGGCCGCCGCTGCCGACGGCCCGGATACGGGCGGCCGTCCTCGCTGCCGCGCCGGGGTTGCGCCCGCCCACCACGACCTCGTGTCCGGCCCGCACCCAGGCTCCGCCGAGGCCCGCCGCCATGGCGCCCGTTCCGAGAATGCCGATCCGCATACCGTGCTCCCCACCACTGTCCCGATGGCGGCCGACTGCCGCACCCCGGACCCTAGGCGGGCCGATACGCACCATCCGGTAGGCAATGGACCGGCAGGATGTGCGTATGGGAGACGCCGAGAGCCTGCGCAGCCTGCACGGACCGGTCGGGACCGTCGGAGTGGCCGGGACGGCCGGGGCTGTCGGGGCGGCCGGGCCTGAGGGACCGGACGACCTCGGTGGAGACGTGTTCGCGGCCGACTGCCGGGCCCGGATCGCCTTCGAGGTGATCGCCAACCGCTGGGACAGCGTGGTGGTCTACGTTCTCGGCGAGCAGGGTCCGATGCGCCCGCGCGCGATGCTCGCCCGGATCGGCGGGATCAGCCCGAAGGTGCTGAACGACGCGTTGCGGCGGCTGGAGTACAACGGGCTGGTCGAGCGCCGGCGCTACGCCGAGAGCCCGCCCCGGGTCGACTACACCCTGACGGCGGCCGGTGCGGCCCTGATCGAGCCGATCCGGGCGCTGGGCGCCTGGTCCGCCGTCCACAGCGACGCCGTCCTCGCGGCGCAGGAACGCTTCGCGACCGAGGATGCCGACCGCGCCGCCCGGCGCTCCCCGCCCGCGTGAGCCGACGCCCCACGACCGGCCCGCGACCGGCCCACGACGCCCCTGGGGCGTGAACCCCGCCCCGCACGCCCCCACCGTGCGCCTCACCCCAAGACGCGCGGCAGCATGACCCGCACCCATTCCTCGGGTTGCGACAGATGCGGAGCGTGACCGGCGCCGTGGTAGAGATGGCGTTCGGGCTTGGGCAGCGAGAGATCGATCAGGTCCAGCACCTCGCCGTACATCGGCTGGCTGTCGTCGCTCTGGGTGAGCAGCACGGGTTCGGTGAAGCGGTTCAGCGCCGTGAGGTCGAGGTCGAGCGCGTCGGGGTCGCGAAGCTCGTCCAGGTACGTGGGCGCGTTGCGGATGTACGTGTGCCGGACCGGCGCGGGCAGCTGCTCCCACGCCCCCGGGCCGAGGGCGATGGTGTCCACGTACAGCTCGGCCGCCGCGGCCGACTCCGCCTGCTCCAGCAGCTCCCGGACGGCGCTGATCCGCTCCGCGAAGGCCACCCCGATCGGACGAAGCTCGGGGTCGGCGAGCAGCACCCCGGTGGCGGGCGGTTCGTGCACGGCCACGCCGCGCAACAGGCCCGGCCGGGCGGCGGCCAGGCGGAGGGCGACGAGCGAACCGTAGGAGTCGCCGCAGACGTACGCGGGCGCGAGCCCGAGGCCCCGGATCAGGCCGGCCAGGTCGGCGGCGTCCTCGTAGACGGAGCCCTGGGTGAGGAGGTCCTCGCTGCGGCTGTGCCCGCGCCGGTCGTAGGCGACGACGGTCGTCTGCTCGGCGAGACCGGGCAGGACGCGCGCCCAGCTGTCGGCGTCGGTCCACGACCCGTGGACCAGGACCAGGCCGGGCCCGGCTCCCCGGGTCTCGTAGTACAGCGACACCCCGTTCACCCTGATCTCGGCCATCGCGAGCCTCCCGACCTCGGTCGTGCTCCAGCCCCGCCCCACCCCCCAGCGTGACACACCCGGTCGAACCGGTCAGATCAGCGGACCGAAGACCCCGCGTTCCCAGTGGCCGAGCCAGGACGCGGTCACGGAGTGCTGCGTCTGGCCGTCGGTCGACTCGTCGTACGGGAGGACGGCGGTGGGCGCGAACCAGCCCTCACCCGGGTCGATGCGCAGGCGCAGGACCCGCAGGGGGCGGCGGAGGGTGACGTAGAGGCCCAGGTCGGAGGTGGCGGGGCGGTGGCTCTCGTAGCGGTCGTGGACGGTGCGGCAGACGGACTTGATGTCGGTGTCGGCGAGGAGGACGTACCGGCTGCCGGGGCCGAGGTTGACGCAGAGGCGTCGACGGGCGGTCTCGCGGTCGGCGTACGCGAGGCTCTGGTGGTTGTCGACGTGGAGGCCGGGACGGAGGCCGGAGTCGGGACTGACGTGGGTGACGGGCAGGCCGGGGGCGTCGCAGGTCTCACCGAGGGTGACGGGGAAGGGGTCGCCCAGCCCGTACACCAGGGTGGCGAGGGTGCGGATGTCGACGACCGAGTCGGGGAGCCGGAAGAGTTCGACCAGCCCGCCGTCCCGGGTGAGGAGGCCGGGCGCGAACCGCTCGGGGTAGCCGGCCGGAAGCGGTTCCCAGGCGCCGTCGGGGAGGACGACGGAGCTCTCGTACCCGGGCTGGAAGGTGAGGCGCCGGACGCCGGCGATCTCGCAGCGCGCGTGGAGGCGGCCGGGGTCCTGGAAAGCGATGGCAGCGGGGTGCATGGGGCGGGTGTCACTCCCTGTCGTGGCGGCGGGTGTCGAGGAAGTCGTCGGACCAACGGGTCTCCCGGTTCACGGCAGTGGCGAACGTCATCCACCGGATGAGGCCGGCGGAGGGCGGATCGACGAGGGAGAAGGCGAGGGAGGAGGCGAGGGACCCGAGCCCCGCGGCGGCGACCTCGACCGGGGCAGGCCGGTCGCCGCTTCTGGACATGGGGTCAACTCCGGATCTGCGGAGGTGGATTGACTCGCTCGTCGAGCAGGACCCGCACCCACACCCGCTTGCCGACCCCCCGCCTGATCACGACACCGAAGCCGAAGGCGAGCCGGCGGACCATCGATCGCCGGACGCTCGGTCAGAAGCATTCTCATACAGTCACGTTGAGTGTGGGTCTCCTTGATTCGAAAACACAACAGAAAGCCGAAGAAAATAGGTGGATCTTGAGGGCGCTTGAGTGCCGCCGCAGAACAGAGCAAGACTGTTCATCAACATCCGAAGGGAGGGACCCACTTGACCACTGACCTCTCCGCGATCCGGCAGATCAGACTCGGCGACGAACTGCGAGCCCTACGACTGGATCAGAACAAGAAGCTCCTGGAGGTGACGCGCGGACTGAAGGGCTGGAGCGCCGCCAGGCTCAGCAAGATGGAGCGAGCCGACCAGCCTGTCGGTCCCCAGGACCTCGCCACACTCCTTGACTACTACGGAGTCGGAGGAGCGGACCGCGAGTACTACGAGAACCTCCTCGGCAGCGGCCCGCCCAAGCAGTGGTGGCGCAACCTCGACTTCGCGAACTCCATCACGGCAGCCTTCGCCGAGTACCTGGCACTCGAGGCCGACGCCTCGCACATGCTGGAGTACTTCCCATCCGCCTTTCCAGGGCTTGTCCAGACTGAAAGCTACGCGCGGGAGATGATCGCCGCCGGCCTCAGCGCACCCAATGACGAGCAGATCGAGACCGCAGCCGAAGTTCGAATGATGCGGCAGCGTCGCCTGGCCGACGAGAATCCGCTCGATCTGGAGACCTACTTCGGGGAGGTCACGCTCCTGGTCGCAGGCGACCGAGACACGCTCATCGCGCAGATCCGCCACACCATCGAGGTTGCGCAGCGTCCGAACGTCACGATCCGGATGGTCCCTCTGAGCGCCGGACGCCAGGGGATCCTGACTTCAGGACTCGTACTCATGAGATTCCCCGACGACCTCGAAAATGGCTTCGTATTCATCGAAGCCGTCGGCGGTACGCTCCCGCGTAGAACGGGACGCGATGTACGCCGTGCCGAACGGGCCTTTGCCCGCGTCAAGGCGTGCGCGCTGTCACCGGAGGAGACCATCGCCGCACTTGAGCGCAGGCTGGAAGAGATCACGTGAGCGAGAAGCACGACCCGTACGACCACAACCCCGCCGACGCCGTTTGGACAAAGTCCCCGTTCTCCGGCGACGACAACGGCTCCTGCGTGATCATCGCCCGCTTCCCCAACGGCGATGTCTGGCTCGGCGACGACAAGAACCCCGACCGCCCCCACCTCGCCTTCGACCAGGCCGAGTGGGCCGCCTTCGCCAAGGCCATCACGAGCGGCTCCCCCGACTTCACCGCCTGACCGACGGCCGAAGGCCCTACCCACCCCGGCAGGGCCTTCGGCGGCGCCGGCCCCTGCCCCGACCCAACCTGCGCCGACTCAACCGACGCCGAAGGAGGCGACGACGCGGGCCGGGGCACGGAAGGCGTTGCCGTCGACGGGGGAACCCTCGACCGTGAACGTGACCGCCGTACCCGGGCCCGGCCTGTCGTACCGCCAGGCCGGCCCCCTGAGGGCCGGGCCGCAGAGCCCCTCGGGCAGCTCGCGTTCGTCCGGCCCCAGACCGTACGAACTACCGCCGTCGCCCCTGTCGAACAGGGACGTCCCCTTCGTGACGAACCCCGCACGGCGCAGGTGGTCCGGCATCCGGTCACTCAGGAAGGAGACTCGGGCGACGCCGGCCCTGGTGAAGTAGTGGATGTCCGAGGCGTCGGCGGGGAGCGCCGTTCCCCCGGCCGAGATGACCGGCGGCAGCATGGTGTCACTGCCCTTGCACGCCCGGGTGTCCCCGAACGGGTGGAACAACTGGTCCTGGAGCACCCAGACGACGCCTCCCGCCACCAACCCGACGACGGCCACCACGAACGCCAGGTACGACAGCGGCCCCACCCACCCGGAGGCCGGACGGGGCACGTCCTCCGCGAACTCCGACCAGGCCCCCTCCTCGTCGAGCCCCTCCGGATCGGGCAGAAACCCCGGATCCTCCCCGCCCTCGGACCGCATCAACTCCCCCTCCGTACACGTCCGTCCGCAGCATAGTCCGGACCGACGCGCACCCGGCGGGAACCCCCGGAACGCGCCACGCGCTCCCCCGCGCGCACGGGAAGTCGGACCCGCCGACTTCCCGTGCCGGCCGGTCCCTACGCGTGGTGGGTGATCTGGATCAGGTTGCCGCAGGTGTCGTCGAGGACCGCGACGGTGACCGGCCCCATCTCCTGCGGCTCCTGGGTGAACCGCACCCCGAGCGCGCGCAGGCGCTCGAACTCCGCGGGCACGTCCTCGACCGCGAACGAGGCGGCCGGGATGCCGTCCCTCACCAGCGCGGTCTTGTACGGCTTCACGGCGGGGTGGCCGTCGGGCTCCAGCAGCAGTTCGGTCCCGTCCGGGTCCTCCGGCGAGACGACGGTCAGCCAGCGGTCCGCACCCACGGGGACCTCGGTCTTCTTCACGAAGCCCAGCGCGTCCGTGTAGAAGCGCAGGGCCTTGTCCTGGTCGTCGACGAAGACGCTGGTCAGGTGGATCCTCATGGGGTTCTCCGGGACATCGGGCCTGAGCCACCGTGCCACGGCGCACCCAGGGAGGCTTAGGCGTTCCGACCATGAAACCGGGTGTCCCGGCCCCGCCCGGCCAACGACACGGGCCGCCCCGGCCGACGACGCGATCCCCCCGCCGCACCGGCCCGCGCCACTTGATCGCGTACTGCCCAAAGGGGCATACCTAACGTTCGGTCGGGCAGCGGGCCACCCCGACGCCGAGTCGGCGACATGCTGCCGCAATGCCCCGTTCACGTTTCCGCGGGCTGCGGGCGCAGCGTCTCCGACCAGCGCTGTCGCGTGCACCTCACGTCGCAACAACCACCCCCATCGGCAGAATCCGCCCGAATCGGACCATCTCCCCCATTCCTCCACCAACCAGATCCCGGCGAACTTCAAACATGCAGCCTCGCGGCAATCGGCAGATGGAACCGCCCACTTGACGCTAAATCCCGACGAAGATTCACTTCTGGGCGACGGGAAGCGGGCCTCGGATTCCACGGGATCCGCAGGGCTTTCCACCGCGACCCGTCGAGCACCGTTCCATGAATCGCCCGGTTCGCCGGCTGTCGAAGGGATTTTCCATGAAGCTCGTGCATTTCGTGAGGAAGGCCATGCCGGAGAAGAGCCTGAAGGCCTACGCCTGGTACCGCTGGATCTGACCGTCCGGCCCCCTTCCTGATTCGTGCCCGGCGGACTCGAACCCGCCGGGCACGATCCGTTCACGAGCCGGCCGCTCACCCCTGGAGTGCAACCGATGTCCCTGTCCAGCACGGGAAGAAACGCCCGGGTCACCGTCTTCGCACCGCGGATCGAAGAACTCCTCCGCACGCACCGCGGGGCGGACCTCTTCCGCCTGGAGCGCGACACCGTCGGGGTCGCCGGCGCCGACCTGTTGGACGGCCTGCTCCGCGCCAGGCCGGCCAACCCCGAGGAGCGGCCCACCTTCAAGCCCGTCCTGGGGAGGCAGATCGGCCGGACGGACGCGTCGGCCCTCATGCAGGCCGTGTCGTCCGACGTCCGGGCCGCGCTGAAGAAGCCCCTGGACGAGACGGACGACCTCACGGGGAGGTGGCCGCACGCCCCCCACGTCCACCTCCGGGACCTCGTCTTCGGTCGGGAGAGCCTGCGTTTCAGAATCCTCGTGGACCGAAAGCTGGAACTCACGCCCAAACTGACCTGGATGGCCGTCGCGGCGGGCACCGCCATGCTCGGAAAGCCCGGGACGGAAATCCCGCTCTCCCATCTGGCGGCCCGGGTGATGGAGGCCGATTCGTACGCCGACCGGCGCTACGCCATGTATTTGTACCGGCGGGTCGCCGCTCCGATCTGCTTCACCGTGGCGGCACTCGTCACGAACGCGGTCTGGCTGGGTTCCCCGTTCGACGACGACGTACCGAACCGGGACATCCTGTGGGAGACGCTGCGGCTGCTGCCCCCCTCCTGGAACATTCTCCGGGTGGCCTCCCCCGAGTTCCACGCCCTGGACGACCGGATCGGGGTGCGGGACGACATCCTGATGCTCCCGCTGCTGAGTCACCGCGACCCCCGACTCTGGGACGCCCCCGACGAGTTCCGCCCGCAGCGGTGGGCCGAGCTCGACCCCGAGAGCCACCCCGGGTACCTCCCGTTCGGGCACGCCAACGAGCGCTGCTGGGGGCGGCACATGGTGCTGCCGCTGGCGGAACGCCTCCTCGACATCGTCCGTCGCGACGGGCTCGTGGTGAGCCCCGACCAGACCGTCGGGAAGGTCGAACTGGACGGCCTGCTGGAGGTCTCCGGCGTCCGGATGGTCCGCCGCTGACCCGGTCCGGACCTGATCCGATCCGATCCCCGGTCCTGCGCCGGGGCGCCACCCGGCCGACCGTGAACTTCCGCCCCTCCGGCCCGTCCTGCCACGGGCCGCACGCCGAAGGCGCAGCCCGAGGCTTCGCACCAGGACTGCGCACCAGGACTGCGCACGGGACTGCGCGCCGGATCGCGGGCCACGCACGCCGGGCCAGGGGTTACCAACGTCCGCACACGCTCGTTTCCCGGGGTGTGAAGACCCGAGCCTCCGCCTCCGCCGCCGTCGCGGCCGTCCTGCTGTCCGTAGGCCTCACCGCTGCCGCCGTGACCGCGACGACGACCGCGACCGCCGCCGAAGTCGACACCGGAGCCGCCGCCGCAGCCGATGTCGAAGCCGTCACCAGCCTCCGTCTGACCGTCACCCACGGCGCGACCCCCGTCGCCGGCACCCCGCGCCTCGCCACCCTGGAGTGCCCGCCCGGCAGCGCCACCACCCATCCGGACCCGGTCACGGCGTGCCGCCTCGTCGACGCGGTCGACGGCGATCTCGACCGCCTCGACGTCGACCCCGGCATCTGCACCGCCGAGTACGACCCGTACACCGTCACCGCCTCCGGCACGTACCGGGGCCGGCCGCTCTCCTTCCGGCGCACCTACGGCAACCGTTGCACCCTGGCCCACACCACCGGCGCCGTCTTCGCCTTCTGACCCGGCGGGCGGACCCTCCCTCGACGGCCCCGGCCCACGCCCGCCACGGGCGGGGCCGGGGCCGCCGCACGTCTCCCCCGGCCCCGGACCGAACCCGCCCCGGCCCCTCCGCCGGGCCCCTCCGTCCCCCGGGACCGCGTCACCCACCTGCGGATCCTTGCTTCGCCTGCTATCTTGCTGTGCATGGTACCTGGTATGACAGACCCTGACGGGGCCGGCGCAGCCGACGGGTCGGTGGCCACCCAGCTGCGCAAGGGAGTGCTGGAGTACTGCGTGCTGGCCCTGCTCCGGGACGGCCCGCGCTACGGCGTCGAGCTGCTCCAGGAGCTCGGCCGGTTCCCGATGCTGGCGACCAGCCAGGGCACGATCTACCCCCTGCTGTCCCGGCTGCGCCGCACCGGCCTGGCCGACACCTTCCTCCGCGACTCGGCCACCGGCCCGTCGCGCCGCTACTACACCCTCACCCCCGCCGGCCGGAGCGCGCTGGAGGAGTTCGCCACCCTGTGGCCCGACTTCCGCACGGCCGTCGACCACGTCCTCACCCCGGGAGAGCAGTCATGAACACCCCGATGGAGCACCCGCTGGTCCTGGCCTACCTCGACGAGATCACCCGCCGCACCACCGCGTTGCCCGCCGAGCGCCGCCGCGAACTCCTGGCCGACCTGCGCGAGCACGTCGAGGTCGCGCTCGCCGAGCACGGCCACGGCCACGGCCCCGTCGACGACGGTGCGGTGCGGCAGGTCCTCGACCGGCTGGGCCGCCCGCAGGAGGTGGCCGGCGCCGCTCTCGCCGAGGAGGGCCAGGGGCGGCCCGAGCCGGAGAGCGCCGTCCGCACCCACCTCACGCTCGGCCTCGTCCTCCTCTCGCTGCCGCTGCTGGTCGTCCCGGCCGTCGGGCCCGTCCTCGCGACGGCTGCCGCCGTCACCGCCCTGGTCAGGATCTGGCGGTCCCCCCAGTGGGACCGCCGGGAGAAGAGGCAGGCGACGCTGCTGCTGCTCTCACCGGTCCTGGTCACGCCCCTGGTCGCGGGCGCCCTCTCGATGTCCTCGATCGGCCTGGGCCCGCTCGCCGTCCTCGCCGCCTGCCTGGTCGGCGCCTGCCTGCCCGGCATCGCCGTGATCCGGCTGGCCCGCTCCGCCGCCCTCCTCCGCGCCGACACCGGCCGAAGCGGCGGCGGCAGCAGCGGCAGTGCCGTGACCGTCTGACCCCCGGCCGCCCCGCCACCGCTGTCGCGCCCGCCCGCCGACGCGGCCCCCGCGGGCGAACCGGTGCAGCCGGTGGACGCGGACGACGTGGTCATCGGCGCGGCGGAGCTCGGTGAGGTCGTCCGGCACGGCACCGACCGGGCCACCGGCCGAACCGCCCGGGGGCGCGGCCCTTCAGGACCCGCCCGACTGCCGCCGCGATCACGGCCTGTGGAATGCTCTTCCCTTCCACCACACCGGGGACAGGGGAGGCCATGGCGGTAGCGGAGCTTCTGCAGGACCACGACGAGCGGGCGTGGCGGAACGCCCACCGCCGCCACCGCTGGGGCGTGAACCTCCTCGGGGTACTGGCGGTCGTCGGGTGGATCTGGGCGATCGGCCTCGCCTTCCTTCCGGTCGCGGCGGGCAGTAGCAGCTCGACCGGCTGCGGGTCGCCGGCGCTCGTCGACGACTCCCCGCGCACCTACTCCCGCGAGCGCTGCGCCCGCGTCATCGACGGGCGCATCCGCGGGGCGGTCGGCCTCACGGTCCTGACGGTCCCGCTCTCCGCGGCGTGGATCTGGGGCGCGGCCACCCTCCGCCTCCAGCGCCTCGCGGACACGGCCACCGCCGAGCGGTAGCCCCCGGGGGACGACAGGGCCCGGCGGGACAGGGCACAGCACCGGCACCGGCACCGGCACCGGCACCGGCACCGGATTTCCCCGACGCCGCGGCGGCTGCGAGGCTGGACCCGATCCCCCCGCCACCGGCCGACCGTTTCCCCACAGGAGCAGCGACGTGCACGACCTTTCGTACGACGACATCAAGTCCGCCGCCGACCGGATCGCGGGGCACGTGCGCCCGGTCGCGATAGCCCCGGGGCCGGACGGGGTGTGGCTGGCGCTGGAGCACCTCCAGCACACCGGCTCGTTCAAGGCGCGGGGCGCGCAGAACTTCCTCCGGGCCCACCGCGAGGCCGGCACCCTCCCCGACGCGGGGGTCACCATCGCCTCCGGCGGCAACGCCGGCCTGGCCTGCGCCTGGTCCGCCCTCCGCCAGGGCGTGCGGGCCACCGTCTTCCTGCCCGCCAACGCGCCGCGCGTGAAGGTCGCCCGGCTCCGCTCGTACGAGGCCGACGTCCGGCTCGTCGGTACGGAGTACGCCGAGGCGCTGGCGGCCTGCGAGGAGTTCGCCGCCGCCTCGGGTGCGCTCGCCAGCCACGCCTACGACCACCCGCTGATCGCCGCCGGGGCGGGCACGCTGATGGAGGAGATCAAGCAGCGGATCCCGGACCTGGACACGGTGGTGGTCGCGGTCGGCGGCGGCGGGCTGTTCGCCGGGGTGGCGACCGCCGCCCGGCAGCACGGCGTCCGCACCGTGGCGGTCGAGCCGGAGAACTGCCGCGCGCTGGACGCCGCGATCGCGGCCGGCGCGCCGGTGGACGTCACCGTCGACTCGGTCGCCTCCGACTCGCTCGGCGCCCGCCGCGCCACCTCCCTGGCCGTGCGGGCCGCCCGCCGGGGCGACGTCCGCCCGGTGCTCGTGCCGGACGGCGGGATCGTCCGGGCCCGCCGGGCCCTGTGGGACGACCACCGCCTCGCGGTCGAGCACGCCGCCGCCACCGCGCTCGCGGCCCTGCCCGCCGCCTCCGACCCGGCCGCCGGTCCCGGCACCGCCGCCTACCGGCCCGAGGACGGCGAGAAGGTCTGCGTCATCCTCTGCGGCGCCAACACCGACCTCCGCACCCTCACCGACGACGAGCGGGACGGGACCGACGGTCCGGTCAAGTAGCAACACCCGTCCGGCAGTTCACGTCGGATCGGCACGCGGGGTCGAGGGGTGTGCGCCCGGACGGGTCGGGTGCGCCACCCCTGCCCCCTGTCGCCTTCCGGAAAATTTAGGTAAGCCTTGCCTATGTTCTCTAGGATGCGATCCATGAAGAAGATCATCCGCACGTTAGCGGCCGTCACCGTCGGCCTGATCCTGGCCGCCCCCGGTGTCGTCGCGGCCCCGGCCACCGCCGCCACCGGCCCGTCGGAGAGCCCGTCGGAGAGCCCGGCCGGAAGCCCGGCCCGGCTCGAACTCCCGCGCCCCACCGGCGACCTCGCCGTCGGACGGGACACCCTCCACCTGGTCGACCGGAGCCGCAAGGACCCCTGGGTGCCCACCGAGGACCGGGAGCTGATGCTGTCGCTCTACTACCCGGCGGTCGCCCGCACCGGATCCCCCGCCCCCTACATGGCCGTCGCCGAGGCCAGGGCCCTGCTCACCGACCGGGGACAGCTCGGCGAGTACACCACCCCCGAGCACGTGGCCGCGACCCGCACCCACGCCCGCACCGACGCGGTGCCCCGGATCTCCGCCCACCGCTACCCGCTGGTCGTGCTCTCCCCCGGTTTCACCATGCCCCGCGCCGCGCTGACCAGCCTGGCCGAGGACCTCGCGAGCCGCGGCTACGTGGTGGCCGCGGTCGACCACGCCTACGAGTCGGACGGCACCGTCTTCCCGGGCGGACGGGTACTCACCTGCAAGGCGTGCGAGCAGGTGTTCCCCGACGGCTCGCTGCACCGGGTGTCCGACGGCCGGGCCCGCGACGCCTCCTTCGTCCTGGACCGGCTGACCGGCCCGCACCCGGCGTGGCGGTACTCCTGGCTGATCGACGCCCGGCACATCGGCATGGCCGGTCACTCCATCGGCGGCGCGGCGGCCTCGGCCACCATGGCCACGGACCCGCGGGTGGACGCGGGCGTGAACATGGACGGGACGTTCTTCACCCCGGTCCCCGAGGCGGGCCTCGGCGCTCGCCCCTTCCTGATGCTCGCCGGTGACCCCGCCCTGCTGCCGCCGGACTTCCCCGACACGTCCTGGGAGGACACCTGGCCCCGGCTGGACGGCTGGAAGCGCTGGCTGACCGTCACCGGGGCGGGCCATCCCGCCTTCACCGACTGGCCGGTGCTCGGCGACTCGGCCGGCTACCCGCACCCGGAGACCCCGCTCTCGGGCACCCGCTCGCACCAGATCACCCGGGGCTACGTCGGCGCGTTCTTCGACCTGCACCTGCGCGGCCTCGCGTCGCCCCGGCTGGACGGCCCGACCGCGGCCGACCCGGAGGTCGTGTTCCACCGCCCCTGAGGCACGGGCCGGGGGTGCCTGCCAACGCGGGCACCCCCGGCCGGAGGGACAGGGCGCCCCTCCGGGGCCTGCTGGAGCGGGCATCGCCTCGCCGTGAGCCTCGCGCGGGTGAGGGGCCACTCCGGGCCCGACGCCTGCGCCCGGCCCGGCGGCCGGGTCACTCCCCGTCGCCCCCGTCACCGCCCCGGTCGGCCGTGATCCCCCTCCCGCCCCGCCGCCGGCTCCGCCCGGACCGGCGCACCAACTCACCGGCGCCGAGCGTCACGGCGGCCACCCGACGCGCCCAGCGAGGCCCGCCGCGCTCCGCCCACACCACGCACGCGCACCCGCCGACGACCACCACCAGGATCCCCAGCAGCACCAGACCGATCATGCCTTCCCACCTTCGTACTCGCACGGTGCCGGCGATACTCCCAGACCGCGGCGAAAGCGCCTCACGCTTCCGGCCGCGTCTTCCCGTTCCGCGACTCGGCCACGCCCGCCAACCCCGCCGCACCCGTCCGCGCCTCGTCCGCCTCGCCTGCCGCGCCGGTCAACCCGTCGCCCAGCGCGCTGCGGCGGTAGAGCACCTGGCGGCCGTCGCGGGCACGGGTCAGCAGGCCCGTGGCGTGCAGGACGCGGAGGTGCTGGGAGACGGCGCTCGGGGTGACCCGGAGGCGGCGGGCGATCTCGACGGTGGGCAGGGGCTCGTCCAGGAGGCCGAGCAGCCGGGCCTTGGGCGCGCCGAGGAGCGCCACCAGCGCGGCGGAGTCCGGGGCCGGCGGCCGGAGCCAGAGCGTCGCCACGCCCCGGCTCGGGTAGGCGAGCGTCGGCGCCTCGTCCGGACCGACCGGGGGCGCCGGCTTGTGGGCGAAGACGGACGGCACGAGGAGCAGACCGCGGCCGGACGCCGCGACGTGGTGGTGGCTGATCATGTCGGCGATGTGCAGGGCCCCTTCGTGCCACCGCAGGTTCGGGTGCATGTCGGCGAAGAGCAGCCTGGCCCCGCCGAGGGCGAGCCGGCGCGCGCGGTAGGTCATGTCGGCCTCCAGCACCAGCCGCATCTGCGGCCACACCGGCCGGACGGCGATCTCCCAGTACTGGCCGAGGAGTTCGCAGAGGTCGTCGCGGAGGCCGGCGACCGGCGCGTCGGCGGCGTCGCCGGCGGCCGCGAGCAGGGGCGCGGGCAGCGGGTCCGGTGCGTGGGTGGCCAGCAGGTCGCGGCGGACCACCTCGGGGGCGGTCCGGCGGACGGCGGCCAGTTCGTCCTCGAAGGCCGGGGCGAAGACCACCGGGCGCGGCGTCAGGAAGTCCGGCACGGTGCGCCGCACGGCGACCAGGGAGAGCAGCAGACGGGTGTCGAGCGCGCCGAGGCGGCCGAGGACGGCCCGCCGCCACGGCAGGTGCAGCGCGGAGAGCCCCGGCTCGCGCAGGACCCGGAGGCTGAGCACGGTCTCGTGCAGGGGCGAGAGCGCGAAACGGGTGTCCGCGAGATCCTCGACGCCCAACCCGAAGCTGATCATTGAGCCCCACGCTACATCGGTTGGCGGCGGCGCGGGGATGCCGTGCACTTCGGGTATGACACACCTGGCAACCCGGACGCAGCGCCCCAACGCCCCGCTCGGGGCGGTGGTTTGAGGTGAGCCGCCGGCTTCTCCTGCTCCTGTCGCTGACCTGCGCCGTCGGCGTGGGCACCCTCTACTTCCCGCAGGCGATCACCCCGTTGGTCGCCGACGGCCTGGGCGAGCCGACCGACGCCGCCGCCCTCGTGGTGACCGCCACCCAGATCGGTTACACGGTCGGGATCTTCCTGCTGGTCCCGCTCGGCGACCGGCTCCCGAACCGGTCGCTCCTCGTCACCCTGCTCGGCCTCACCGGCATCGCCCTGCTCGCCGCCGGCTGCGCCCCGGTCCTCCCCGCACTCGTCGCCCTGAGCGCCGTCATCGGCGTCACCACGGTGGCCGCGCAGATCATCTCGCCGATGGCGGCCGGACTGGTGCCCGCCGACCGGCGCGGGTCGGTCGTCGGCACCCTGATGAGCGGGTCGATCGGCGGCATGCTGCTGGCCCGCACCTTCGGCGGGACGCTCGGCGAGTGGCTGGGCTGGCGCGCCCCGTACCTGGCGGCCGGCACCGTGGTCCTGCTCCTCGCCGCCGTCCTGGCCCGCGTCCTGCCGGCCGGAGCCGCCCCGCCGGCCTCGCACCGGCCGTACCCCGCGCTGCTGGCCGAACCGCTGCGCCTGCTGCGCACCGAACCGGAGCTGCGCCGCTCGTGCTTCTACCAGGCCACGGTCTTCGCGGGGTTCTCGGCCGCCTGGACGTGCCTGCCGCTGCTGCTCACCGGCCCGGCGTACGGGCTCGGCGCCCAGGCGGTGGGCCTGCTCGCCCTGGTCGGTGCGGCGACCATGGTCTGCACCCCGCTCGCCGGGCGTCTGGCGGACCGTCGGGGGCCGGACCCGGTGAACCTGGTCTGCCTGGTCGGGACCCTCGCCTCCGCCGGGGTGCTCGCCGCGGGCGGGTGGGGCGGCGCGGCGGGCATGACGGCCCTGGTGGTCGGCACGCTGGTGCTGGACGTGGCGATGCAGTCGGGCATGGTGGCCAACAAGACCCGGGTGTACGCGCTCCATCCCGACGCCCGGGGGAGGCTCAACACCGCCTACATGAGCTGCGCCTACCTGGGCGGCAGCGCCGGGTCCTGGCTCGGGCTGCGTGCGCACGACCGGGCGGGCTGGCCGGGTGTGTGCACGCTCGTCGCGGTACTCGCGGCCCTCGCCCTGGCCCGTCACCTGCTGCCGCCGCGCCGGGACCGGACCGCGGCCGGGCGGGCCGCCGGGACCGGAACCGCCGCCGGCGCGACCGCTCCGGCCGACGCCACGCCGGCCCGGCCGGCCTGATCACGGCCGGGCACCTCCGTTCTCACCGGGTGGAACAGGGGGTTCCGCTCACGGAGGTTCCTGACAGACTGTGCCCCACATGCGCCCGACACCACGGGCCCGTACCCAGCGACCGTGCCAGGAGGCCGACATGACCGCGCCCAGCACCACCAACACCGACATTCGCGACGCCGGAACACCGGGTGCCGTGCGGACCTCCCTGGTCAGCGGTGTCATCGGCGGCGTGATCGGAGCGGTGATGAGCGCGGCCGCCAACTACCTGATCGTCGGCACCCCGGACGACGAGACGGCGAACGCCGTCAACCACGCCGTGTCCGGCCTGATCAGCGGGTTCATGGCCGGCTTCGTCGGCCTGCTGATCCACCAGCGCAAGGCGGCCTCCGCGGCCCGTGCGCGGTAGCACCACCCCGGCGGCCCGGCCCCGGTGGCGCGAACCCCGGTGACACCGCCTCGGTGACGCGGCCGCGCCCCGCCGAACGCCGCGGCGGGGGGGGCCCCCCCACCGCCCCCCCCACGAACCCCCCCGGGGGGGGGCCGAGCACGAGTACCACACGGTGGTAGTGTAAAAAGCACGAGCCCGACAGCTGGAGGG
>NZ_JBHXDN010000003.1:202155-218912 GCF_042726075.1 Kitasatospora sp. NPDC127035
ACCCGCCGGCCCGGGGGGCGCCACCCCCGGTCCCACCGCGCGGGGGACGCGCCCCCCCCCCCCCCCCCGCCGCGGCGGTCCGCCCCTCCTCCGGTCCCGGAGGGGCGGACCGCCGCGGGTTCTTTTCACGGGTCAGTCCCAGTTGACCGAACCGCACTTCCGGCAGATCGTCGGCTGGCCGGCGATGAGGTTGAAAATGGGATTCCAGTCGGCGCCGATCCGGTTGACGACCTCGCTGAAGGTGCCGGGCTTGGCCCCGAAGGCCCTGGCGTTGCTGATCCTGACCTGGTCGGTCACCTGCCGGCAGGCCTTGTTGTCGCAGTAGGCGGACACGGCCTCGCCCACGCCGGTGTTGAGCAGTCGCTTGATGATCGACGACGGGACGGAGATATTCGCGGTCACGGAACCCCCTCGAACGGTTTCTGTCATGCGCAACGCCGAATTCGTTGCGAGAAACTCGACCTGCAAGCAGGTTAACCACACGTGCGGTCGCCCCGAAAGGGAATTCACGAAACACGGAAAACAACGCCCCGGCGCCACTCGGAATTGATTCCCGAATTCCCGCGAACCCGCAACAGGACCGGGACGGCGGCCGAAAAACCCGTGGCCCACCCCCTCCGCGAGGGGGTGGGCCACGGGCCGGACGGACTCGGAAGCGGGCTGCCGGAGCGTCAGTCCGCCGGACGGCGGGCCGCCGCGAGCCGGGCCGAGACGGCCGTGAACAACTCGCGGGCCGGGTGCAGGTCCGGCTCCACCGCCAGCGCCCGCCGCAGCAGCACCAGCGCGGAGGGGCCGTCGCCGGACCGGGCCAGCTCCAGCGCCTCGTTGTAGTCGATCCGCCCGGCGTAGCGCAGCCTCACCAGGGCCGCCAGGTCCTCCCGGCAGGAGGGGCAGCGCAGGGTCTCCGGATCGGCGGGGACGGCGCACTGCGGGCAGGGCACCTCGATCGGCGCGACCGTGTCCGCCGGCCCGTCGCCGGGCGGGGCCTCACCCGGCCACGCGTCACTCACCGGCGCCCCGCCCGCACGCTCCCCGTCCACGGATGCCTCGCCCGCACGCCCCCCGTCCACGGATGCCTCGCTCATCGCGGCCCCGCCTCCTCCGGGCGGACCGGGCCGAGCGACTCGGCCGTCGGCTCGCTGCCCATCTCGCGCTGCGCCTCCGCGTACAGCTGCAGCAGGGCCGAGGTGTGCCGGTTCGCCGCCTCCATGTTGGCCGACTCGACCGCCGAGTCCAGGCCGCGCAGCTCCGCCATGATCCGCTGGGCCAGGGCCGGCGAGACCAGGTTCTGGTTGACGTAGACGTTGCACATGGTGAGCATCCGGAAGGTGTGCCCGAGCGAGTCGCACAGCTCGTCCGCGCGGGCGGCGGCGGCCATCGCGCCCTCCCAGTCGGCCGCCTCCCGGCGCAGCCGCAGCTCCGCGGCCACCGAACGGAGCCGGTCCAGGTCGCTCGGATCGAGGTGCTTCTCGCAGTAGTGCAGGAACAGGCTCAGGTACGCCTCCGAACCGCGCACCCAGCGCTGGGCCTTGAGCTGGCGCTGGGCCCGCTCCAGGGCCTCGTCCACCGACTGGCCACGACTCTGGCCGGCGGCCAGGTCGTCGAGGGTGTCCATCAGCCGCTGCGCGTCGCGCATCTCGGCCTCGGTGAGCTCGGTGCCCCAGCGGTCGGTGAAGCTCTCGATCTGCCGCTGCTGCTCCTCCACCTGGACCTTCAACTCCGGGTCGAGGGTGACGCGTTCCAGCTTGACCGTCTTCTCGCCGCCGCCCTGGATGCGTACCGAGAGGGTGATGGTGCGGTCCCGGTCGAGGCCGAAGGAGACGTCGATCGGGGTACGGCCACCGAGTCCGGCCGGCAGGCGCAGGGTCAGGTGCCCGATCAGCTCGTTCCGCTGGGCGGTCTCGTGCTCGCCCTCGTAGACGGCGACCTCCAGCCGCTGGCGCCCGCTGCCGGAGACCACGAACTGCCGGCTGACCGGCGAACTCGTTGGGTAGCTGGTGTTCTTGGGGATGATGACGGCGAGACGGCCGTCGTTGAGCTCGATGCCGAGGTTCTTCGGGGTGATGTCGAAGGGGTTGGTGACCTGCATCAGCTCGCCGCAGCCCGTACACACCTCGACGCCGGGCGGGTTGACGATGCCGCAGGATGCGCAGCGCAGGCCCATGTCCTCGGCGGCGGACGGGCCCACCCGGGTGTTCCCCGGGGCGGCGGAGTTCAGCGCCTCCCCGCAGAGTTCGCAGGAGGTGACGCCGGGGGCCGCCGGGGTGCCGCAGCGGGGGCAGTTGTCGCTCCGGACGACGGTGGCGGCCCGGGACGGCTGCGGGGCCGCACCGCCGGCCGAACCCGCCATTTCCTGACCGCACTTGGGGCACTCGGAGGCCGCGGTGTCCACCGGGACGTGGCAGCCGGGGCAGGAGATCCGGTCGCCGCCCAGCAGCGAGGTCGCGCAGTTGGAGCAGGCCGAGGCGGCCAGGTCCGCGGGGGCCCGGCACTCCGGGCACTCCACCTCGCCGACCAGCGCGGACTGGACGGCCGCGCCGAGCGCCACGCACTGCATCGGGTTGACGCCGCGGCGGACCCGCCGGGGCCCGAACACCTCGCCCAGCCGGCGCGCCACCAGCGGGATCGAGGTGGAGCCGCCGACCAGCAGCACCTCGTCGATGTCCCCGACGGTGAGGTTGGCCTGCATGATGGCCTTGTGGGTCAGTTCGATGGTGCGCTCGATCTGGGCCTCGATCAGCTCCTCGAAGCGGGCCCGTTCGAACTCCGTCTCCAGCACCAGCTGACCGGCGCCGAGGCCCGGCAGGATGACCTCCGAGGCCTCCTGGTGGGACAGTTCGATCTTGACGGTCTCCGCCGTGGACGCGATCTTGGGCCGGTCCCGCAGGTCGGGCTGGTAGTCGGAGCCGTACTCGGCCCTGATGTCCTCCAGCAGCGCGGTGGTGATGGCGCGGTCGAAGTCGTCGCCGCCGAGCAGGTTGTCGCCCTCGATGCCGAGGACCGACACCGAGCCGGGCACCAGCAGCAGGATCGAGATGTCGAAGGTGCCGCCGCCGAGGTCGTAGACGAGGACGGTCCGGCCGTCGACCCCGGCCTCGGCCGTGATCCCGTAGGCGAGGGCGGCGGCCGTGGGTTCGTTGATGACCCGCAGCACGTGCAGGCCGGCCATCCGGCCCGCCTCCTGGGTGGCCGCGACCTGGCGCTCGCCGAAGTAGGCGGGGACGGTGATGACGGCCCGGTGGAAGGGCTCGCCGAACCGCTGCTCGGCGTCCTCCTTGAGCCGGTGCAGGATGATCGCGGAGATCTCGATCGGGGTGTAGGAACGGCCGTCGAACCAGACGTTGACGTCGCCGTCGGCGCCCGCGGTGACCCGGTAGTCCAGCTCGCCGAGGGCGGCCTGGACCTGGGGGTCCTTGAACTTCCGCCCCATGAAGCGCTTGACCGAACGGATCACGTTCTCGCCGTCGAGGGCGAGGCGGCTGCGGGCGGTGGAACCGACCAGCAGTTCCCCCTTGCGGCCGCGGCCGACGACGGAGGGTGTGGCCTCCTGGTTCTGCCGGTTGAAGACGATCTCCGGCTCGCCGCGGCGCAGGTGGGCCACCACGGAGTTGGTGGTGCCCAAGTCGATACCGAGTGTGCGGTACATGTCGTTCCCCTCTTGCCCCTCGTGTTCCTAACGCTTCTTCCGCTTGCGCCGGTTGGCCGCCGGACCGCCTCTGGTGCTCCCGGTCCTGGTCCGCCTCGCCTGCTCGGGGGCGGCCGGCGGTTCGGGAGACGTCCGTTCGGCGGCCGGCGGTTCGACCGCGGCGGCGCCGGTTGCGGCGGCGGGTCCGGCGGGTCCGGCGACGCGCGGGTCGGCGAGCGGGTCGGCGAGCGGGTCGGCGCCGGCGGTCCCGGCGGCAGGCTGCGGCACGTACACGGTGTCGTCGTCCGCATCGACGCCGGTACCGGCCCCGGTACCGGCCGCGGGCCCCTGCCCGGAGCCCGGCCCCGGCTCCCACGGCACGTGCTCCGCCGGCGCGGGCACGTGCGCGGCCACCACGACCTGGGCCCGGCGCAGCACCTCGTCCCCCCAGAAGAAGCCGGTGACGACGGTCTCCACCACCGTCTCCGGCTCCACACCGCGCCTCGGCTCGCTGCCCACGATCTCGGTCAGCGCCGGGTCCGCCGCGAGCCCGTCCAGCCGCATCGGCCGCACCCCGGCCTTGGCGAGCTTGCCCAGCAGCCGGCGGCGGGTGGCCTCGATGCCGCCGCCCCGGCCCAGGAGCACCAGTTCACGGTCCAGCCCCAGCGACGCCAGCGCGTCGTCCACCTCGACCAGGGCTGCGATCAGCTCCCGCTGGGCGGCCTTGGCCGCCTGGGCCTCCTCGGCCCGGCGGCGCTGCAGCATCGAGGCCCGGAAGAGCAGTTGGCCGAAGGCCTGGGGCAGGTCGACCTCCAGGGCCCGCTGCGGGACCTCCAGCGGCTTGCGCGGCTCGGGCGTCGTCACGTGGTTCACTCCGGGATCTCGATCTGCGGCAGCACCGACAGGTCGGCGGCGAAGCGGGCGGGGACGGCGGGCTCGGGGTCGACCCCGGCCGGGGCGGGCTCGGCGAAGTCCGCGGCCAGCTCGGCCCCGTGCAGCACGAGCAGCGAGGAGACGGGCGGCAGCGGCGGCCGGTCGATCACCAGCAGGGGTTCGTTCAGCGCGGGTGCCAGCAGGCCGGCCGCCTGGTCCACCGGCTCGGGCGGCAGCGGTTGTTGGAGGTCGAGTTCCAGCCGCCGGTCCGGGTTGCGGAGCTGCGCCGCGGCCTCCTGGATCTGCTGACGGCTGAAGCGGCCGGCCCGCATGGCGGGCCCTACGGCGAGGTTGATCTCGCGCACGCCGGCCGAGAGCGGGACGCCCAGGACCTCGTACGGTGACGGTTCGTGCAGTGGCATGGCGAGGGTCGTCTCTCCTTCTCTCCTCCGGGCGGACGGCCGGGCCGCGTCTGACGGCCGGGCCGCGCCGACCGGTCGCCCCGGCGGCCGGGGCCCCGGGTGACCGGGCGGCCCCGGCCACCGGACGGCGGGGTGGTGGCCTCAGTAGAGCGAGCTGATCTTCTTCTGGAGCTTCTTCAGCTCCCGGTCGTCGGGGCAGTACTGGACGGCCGTCTTGACCAGCTCCCGGGCCTGCCGGAACTCCCGCAGGTTGGCCCGGGCGACGGCGTAGCTGCCGTACACGACGCCGAGCTCCCGGTGGAGCTTGGCCGTCTCCTCCTGCGAGGGGGAGAACTCCAGCGCCTGCTCCAGCAGTCTGGTGGACTCCAGGTAGCGCGTGGCCTCGAACAGGTCGGCCGCCTCGCTGCGCCAGACCCCGACCATCAGCTGGCGGATGTCGACGGAGTCGTCGAACGACCGCGCCTTGCGGAGGATCGCGGCGCGCTCGGAGAACGGGCGGCCGGTCATGTCGTCGAGCATGTGGTTGGCCAGCATCACCGAGACCCTGCGGCGCGACTCGTGCCCGGTCTCACCCGTCCACTCCGGATCGGCCTCCAGGGCCGCGGTCATCCGGCTGACGGCGAGGGCGGCCTTGTCGGCCATCGCGGCGTGACGGGCCAGGTGGCGCATCACGAAGACGTAGCCGAGCAGGTGGTCGGCGTCCGGGTTGAGCGCGTGCAGCTCCTTCCAGAGCTCGGCCGCCTCCAGCAGGTCGGCCTCCGGGGCGTCGGCCTCGGTCAGGGCGCCGGCCCGGTTGCCGAGCACGGCCTCCAGGAAGTGCCGGGCCGTCGGGTCCTCGGGGGCGAGGGCCATGCCCTTGCGGAGCAGCGCCAGGGCGCGGAAGTAGTCCTTGTTCTCGTTGTTGATCTTGCGGGCCCACTGGGCGTAGGTCGCGCCGAGGTCGCCGCGCACCTCGGGGTGGTCCGGAGCCAGCTCCAGCGCCTGTTCCAGCAGCTTCGCCGCCCCTTCCTGGTCGTCGTCGCTGGCCTTGAGCAGGGCGCGGGCCGCGCGCACGCCGGACTCGGCGGCGATGTCGGCGACGTCCGAGGGGAGTTCGACGCCCGGGACGGTCCGGACCCGGGCCAGGCAGTCCAGCGCCTCGCGCCACTCCTGGTGCCGGTGGTGCTCCCGGGCCTGGCCGACCAGTGCCTCGGTCAGCAGGTCGCGCCAGGCTTCGCCGCGATCGCCGCCGGCTATCGCGTCCAGGGCGCTGACGGCGGCGGACTGGCGTCCCTGGAGCAGCAGGTAGCGCTGCGGGCCGAGCTCGTCGAACAGGCCGAGCGACTGGCCGAGCGGGTGGTTCTCCTCACCCCGCCAGGCCCGCACCGCACGGTTGAACTGCCGCTCCCACAAGGGGATCCCGGGCTCGTCGCAGAGTTCCCGGTGGAGCAGGGGGCCGATCACGAGGCGCCGGAGCGGGCGGTCCGGCAGGGTGATCCGCGCGTCCTCCCCCGCGAAGGCGGCGGCGCAGTGCGTCTCCATACCGAGGCGCACGGTCCAGGCGTCCAGCTCGTCGCCGCTTCGGCCGCGGGTCACGTCCAGCTCGCGCAGGTCCGTACGGAGCCGGTCGAGGAGCGCGGTCCGGGCGGCGGCGACGCGCTGCTCCTCGGCCGGGCGGCCGGTGACCCGGGCGACCTCCGCCCAGAGGTCGGGCAGGTGCAGGGCCGCGGTCAGGCAGCCGACGGTCCAGGCCCAGAGCTGCTCGTCGGCGAGCGGGGCGGCGCCGCCGGGGGCCGCGCTCCCCGCCCCCTCGGTGGTGGACCCGGCCCCGGACGCGGACACCGACGCGGACACGGCGCCGGGCGCGGCGAGCCGGTAACCGGCCAGGCCCAGCGCGTGGAGCAGCCGGGGGTGGGCGGGATCCTTGAGCAGCAGCGCCCGGTAGCCCTCCCAGGCCTCCCGGTGCCGGCCGTCCACCGCGTGCTGCCGGGCCTCGTGCTCGGCCAGCAGGCCGAGGGCGGCGGCGGCCTGCGGGTGGTCCGGTACCGGCTCCAGCGCCCGGCGCAGGTCCGCGGCGGCCCGGCCCGCCTCCCCCGCCTCCAGCGCGGCCGCCGCCCGGCGGATCAGCACGGCCGCGCGCTCCCGGCCGGCCGTGTCCGGGAGCTGGGCCAGGGCGGCGTCCAGCAGCCCGAGTTCGGCGCGCAGCAACGCGAGGTCGAACCGGACGGGTGCGGCGGCGGGGCTGTCGCCGAGCGCCTCGGCCCAGTCCGCGAGCACGTCCTCGGCCTGTTCGGGGAGTCCGGCCCGGCGGGCGCAGTCCAGCACCGCGCGCAGCGCGGGGGCCGCGCAGTGGACGCACCGCGGCGAGGCGGCGGAGCCGGGCCGGTGCAGGTGTGCGGCGCAGCCCTCCCGGCCGCAGCCGCCGCAGGTCGCGGTCGCGGGGGCTTCGCAGGTGGTGCAGGTGCCGGACGGCGGGCCCGCGGGGTCGGGATCCGTGGCGGACGCGGACCGGGGGCCGGGTACGGTCCCGGAGACGGCAGCGGACCGGGCCGCGGGGACGGCGGGGCCGGACCGGGTGTCCGGCTCGGACCGGGCGCCGGGGGCGGCCGGCGCCGAGAGGAAGTGCCGGTGCCACTCCAGCGCCCCGGACCAGTTGCCGGCCCGTTCGGCGAGCAGCGCCCGGAGCCGGGCGACGCCCGGGTCGCCGGCCGGGTCGGGTTCGAGCGGCGCGAGCAGGGCGATCGTCTGGACCGGGCGGCCCGTCAGCAGGGCGACGGCGGCCAGGTGGTAGCGGTCGCGCGGTGCGGCGGCGGCCTCCAGCAGGCCGCCCGTCCGCTCGGCCGAGCCCTCGGCCAGGGCCAGCGCGGCCCGCAGCCGGTTCCGCCGCAGCAGGGCGACACCGGGCGCGGGGGTGAACGCGGGCGCCGGTGTCGCGGGCCCGGCGCCCGCCGCCGCCCCGACCGGGGCCGGCGCGCCGGTCGGGTCCGCCTGCGGCAGGACCCGACCGAGGACCAGCGGCGCTTCGGCCGGCCGTCCCGACGGACCGGAGCCC
Organism: Kitasatospora sp. NPDC127035; assembly: GCF_042726075.1. Classification (NCBI taxonomy): domain Bacteria; kingdom Bacillati; phylum Actinomycetota; class Actinomycetes; order Kitasatosporales; family Streptomycetaceae; genus Kitasatospora; species Kitasatospora sp. NPDC127035. The sequence goes on from NZ_JBHXDN010000003.1 coordinate 210,107, forward strand.
GGAGCCGGGCCCGTCGCCGGGGGCGGCCCCAGCACGACCGTGCCCGTCCGGGGCGTCGCCGGTCCGGCCGGCGGCGCCCCGCCGACGGAGGCCCCCTCGGGGGAGGCCCCGCCGGACCGGGGCGCCGGGAGCGCCTCCACCGGCAGCGAGTCGGCCAGGTCGAGCGCGGCGCCGGCCCGGTCCCGGTCCTCGGCCCGGTCCCGTCCGGTGACCAGCAGGTGGGCGGCCTCGCGCAACGCGGCCTCGGCCAGCGCCACCGGGTAGCCGGGTGCGGCCGGGTCGTCCGCGGCGGCCCGCTGCCACAGCTCGCGGGCCGCCACCGGGTCGGTGGCGAGCCGCTCACGGGCCAGCCGGTCGCGCAGCAGCGCCAGCCGGTCCAGCAGGTCGGCCGCGCGCAGGGGCTCCCAGCGTTCGAGCGCACCGGCCGGGTCGCCGGTCCGGGCCAGGGCCAGGCCGTGGTGGAAGGCGGCGATCTGCCCCCAGCGGGAGTCCGTCCCGGACTCGGCGCGCAGCAGCGGTTCCGCCTCCGCCGTCCGTCCGGCCGCGAGCAGCGCCGCGCCGAGCCTGACCCGCGCGGGGCGCCAGCCGGGCGTGAGGGCGAGCGCCGCCTGGTAGTCGACGGCGGCCTCGGCCGGGTGCCCGGCGCGTTCGTGCACCAGGGCGAGTCCGAGCCGGGCGGGGGCGAACGAGGGCCGGGCGGCCAGCGCGGCGGTGAACTGTTCCTGGGCGCGGTCGTCGGCGCCGAGCAGCAGGGCGAGCCGCCCGAGCGCGTACCGGGGGCGCGGGTCCGCGGGGGCCTCGGTGGCGGCGGCGTTGAGGTCGGCCCAGGCCGCCCCGGTGTCGCCCAGGCGCTGCTGGGCGAGGCCGCGGAAGAGCAGGATCTCGGCCCGCAGGGCGGTGCCCCGGGACCACGGGGAGGTCTCGCCCGGACCGCGTCGCAGCGCCTCGTCGAGGGCGGCCACGGCCGGGGTGTCCTGGTGCAGGGCGTAGAGCTGGGTGCCCCAGCGGAACCAGAGTTCGCCGCTGCCACCGGGGGCGGCGGCGGCGAGCAGCGGTTCGGTCTCGGCCGCCCGGTCGGCCAGTGCGCGCAGCAGCGCGGCACGGGCCAGCACCGGCCACTCCCGGTTCGGGAGGGCGGCCATCGCCTGGGCGGTCGCGGTCTCCCGCCACTCGGGTGCGCCCTCCCGGCAGAGACGTTGCAGCCAGTCCAGGGCCAGGGCGGCCGTCGCGGCGTCGGCGCCCGCCTCGGCCGTCAGGTCGAGCGCCCGCCCGGTGTCCGGAACGGCGCCGGGCACGCCGGTCCGCACGCCGCCCTGCACACCGTTCTGCGTGACGCCCCGGCCGGTGACCGGTCCGGCGACCGGCTCGGTGACCGGCTCGGTCCCGTCTGCGGTCCCGCGCACGGCCGCCCCGGCCGCCGCCGGTTCCATCGCCCGGAGGAAGGCGAGCAGCGGCCCGAGTTCACCGTCCGGGGCCTGCATCCGTTCCTCGGCCATCCGCCGCAGGCTCCACCGGGGGAGCTGCCGGGCCGGGTCGGACAGCAGGGGGAACGCCTCGCGGTGCAGCGCGGACGTGGCCGCGGCGTCCCCGGCCGCGGTGGCCGCCTCGGCCTGTCCGAGCAGGGCGAGGCCGCGCTGGGGCCGGAGCGCCTCGGGCGCCGCCGCCAGCCGCTTGGCCAGCCGGGCGTACCGGCGGCGGGCACGCTGCGGCTTGCCGGCCGCGAGCTGGGCGGCGGCCCGGCTGAGCGCCGTCGCCACCGACGCCGGGTCATGGGCCTGTCGGCGGCGGACGAGGACGGTGCCGCCCGCGCCTGCCAGTGCCGCCACGACCAGCAGCAGCACCACGAGCTGCGCCATGCACTGTCCCCCTGCAGTCCGGAATCCGCCCAGTTCATGATCAACATCCTTCTGTCGATCACGAGTTGACGGCTCTTCATGATGTTGCTCGGTGGCCATCAGGATAGGCCCTCTTCAGGGCGGACGAACAGAAAAGAGCACTATCCTGAGTTCCGCGAAAGACCGACGGCGAGTCGGTGCCGGTCGTCGGTCGGGGGTCGAGTGTCACAGTCGCGTTGGGTTCCCGGGCTCCGGTTCGGGCCGGAGTTCGACCCCGAGCAGTACGAACTCCTGGAGTTCCACCACCGGGGCGGCGAGGCCGAGGTCTGGCGGGCCGTCCGCACCGGCCACAGCGGCCTCAAGGAGCTGGTCGCCGCGAAGATCATGCTGGAGCGCGACCCCTCCGAGGTGCGTCGCTGGCTCGGACGCTGGGACGACGTCTCGCACAACGCCCACCGACTGGGCGTCAACGACCTGGTGGTGCCCAGCTTCCTGCTCGGCCCCTCCCCGCACCGGCCGGGCAGCCGGCCGACCGGCGGACTGCTCGGCTACCAGATCTCGCCCTGGGTCGAGGGCGTGCCGCTGCACACCTGGGCCCGCACCAACCGCGGCGGACTGCCCGCCGCGGCCGAGGTGCTGGCCCGGCTCTGCCTGATCGTCGACGAGTTGCACCGCAAGCGCTGGGTGCACCGGGACATCTCCCCCGCCAACGTCCTGGTCGACGGCGAGGGCCAGGTCAAGCTCATCGACCTCACCTTCCTCGCGCCGCTCGACCACGCACTCACCGTCGCAGTGTTCACCCCCGGGCACGTCCCGCCGGAGGCCGAGCGGGTCGGCGGGTTCCCGACCACCGCCAAGGACCTGTTCGCCGTCGGGACCCTGGCCCGGACCCTGCTGCTGCCCGAGCACGGACGGCTCGACCACCGGCTCGCCGCCGACCAGGCCCGGAGCGAGCTGCTGGCCGCCGGGTTCGGCGAGGACCTCGCCCAGTGGGCCTGTGAACCGCTCGCCCGCGAACCGGACCGCCGGCCCGCCCCGCTCGGTCCGTGGGCCGCGCGCGGACGCGAACTCCTGCGCGCCCACCGGACGATGCCGCGCACCTCCTGCCTGGCCGTCCTGCCGGACGCGGCCGGCCGGCCGCTGCTGGTCGCCGGCGGCGCCGACGGGGTGGTGTTCGCCGGCCCGGGCCTCGCCGGGCACCGGCCCCCGCCCGGCCCCGGGCCGCGCGCCGTCCGCACCCTGGTCTGCGGCTGGGCCGGGCCGCAGGCCGAACTCGTGGTGTTCGCCGAGGACCAGACCGGCACCCTCTGGGTCGGCAACGCGGCGGGCTGGTGGGAGGCCGCCCGCGGTGTCGGCGGGCTCGCCGGGGCGGTCAACTCGGCCGGCGAGCTGGCCGTGTGGACGGCCTCCGGCGGCACCCTGCGCTCGTACCGCTGGGCGCCCGGCCTCACCCTGACCGGCCAGGAGCTGGCCGGCTGCCCGGCCGACCGCGTCCTGGCCGCCATGGAGGAACGGCCGGGCGTCTGGCTGCTCCTCGTCGAACACCGGGAACGGCTGCTGCGCTGGCGGGTGGGGGCGGAGGAACGGCCCGAGCCGCTGGGCCGCCCCGGCCCGGTGCGGGCCGGGGCGCTCGCCCGCTCCTCGGCCGGCCCGCAGGCCGCCGCACTGCGCCGGGACGGCTCGGTCCAACTGCACGGCGCCGACCCGGCCGGGGCGGCGAGCGAGATCGGCGACGGCGAACCGGCGCTCGACGTCGCGATGGCCGGACACCGCGGCGGCCCGACCGTCGCCCTGGCCGGCGAGGGCGGCGTACGGCTGCGCCTGCCGGCCGTCGGCAGCTCCCGCCGCCCCCGCTGGTGGCGGCCGACGCTGCGCCCGGCCACCCAGGTCGCACTGGCCGTCGGCGACGACTGGCGGCTCTGCCTGGCCGCCGTGGTGGAGGGCGAACTCCATTGCTGGCACGAGGACTCCGGCTACCGCTGGCAGCCGGTCACGCTCCCCGGCCAGGGCGGGGAGGACTGAGCCCCCCACGAGGACCCGGCCCCGGGCGGCCCCGCCCGGTGCGCCCCGGAGCTACCGCCCGGTGCCGCCCGGGGAGCGACGGCGGACACGGCGGTCGCAGCGGATCCGAGCGTCCCGGCGGTCCCCCGTGCCACCGGTGCCCGGGACCGCGCGGGCGTCGGGGGCGTCGGGGGTGTCCGCGACGTCCCAGGCCGTGTCGTGCGTCATCAGGGCTCCTCGGTTCCTCGCGAGCGCGCCGTCCCGGCGCAGGGCCTACGGGAGGGCCCGAACGGGCACGACCCGACCGGGGACACATCCGGAGAGCCTCTCCGTTTCCCCCGGACCTACGATACGGAGAACCTCTCCGCTTGACCACCCACCCAGGGCCGGGACGCCGGCCCCGACCCCCGACCCGCCGACCGCCCACCCCTTGGAGACCAGAACCCGCCGATGCCCACGACCCAGCGCACCGACGCCCGACGCAACCGCGAACGCCTCCTCGACGCAGCCCACGAGGCCTTCGCCGAGGCGGGCGCCGACGCCTCGCTCAACGACATCGCCCGGCGGGCCGGCGTCGGCCCGGGCACCCTCTACCGGCACTTCCCCACCCGGTCCGCACTGCTGGCCGCCGTGCTGCACGAACGCATCGAACGCCTCTGCGCCCACGCCGACCACCTGATCGAGACCCGGCCCGCCGACGAGGCCCTCGCCGAATGGCTCCGCGCCTTCATCGCCCACAACCTCGCCTACCACGGCCTCGCCAGCGCGCTCTTCCTCGAAGCCCCCGACACCCTCAACGCCAACTGCCACGAGGACATCAGGAACGCCGGAGCCGCCGTCCTCACCCACGCCCAGCGGTCCGGCACCGCCCGCCCCGACCTCTCGGCCCCCGAACTCCTCCTGCTCGCTCTCGGCATCGCCCTCACCACCGCCCGCCCCGCCTCGCGGCCCGCCCCGGCCGGAACCCCCACCCCCGACCGCCTCCTCGCCCTCCTCCTCGACACGGTCCACCCCCGGCCGCACACCCCCTGAACCGGCGACGCCGTCGACGCCCCCGACCCGCCCGGCCGCCACCCCGGCGATCCGGAGTACGGGGTTCACCTGCCGGTCCCGGGCCGGGAAAGCTATAGTCGGCAACGTAGTCGCGAACATGACAAAAGAGTGCCGCGCTCCCACCCGGCGCCGGCGCCCGTCCCGGCAGGCCGTAGATTCGCACTCCACCGCTCCACGCCCCGCTCCCCAGCCCGTTCCGCTCATCGGAGGTCACCCGTGGCCCGGCTGCATGTCCGTACCGGCATCAACCCCGACGACCCGGACGCGCCCGTGGTGGCGCTGCTCGTCGACCCGGAAGGCCCGCCCGGCGAGCAGGCCGTCGCGAAACTGGGCTGGTACGGGCACGAGGGGGACGGCGCGCTCTTCCTGCTCCCGACCGACGGGTGGGCGGAACACGCCCTCGACGGGGACCGGCTGGCCGTCGAGGTCGCCGTCTACCCGTTCACGCTGGAGCAGATCGGGGCCGACCCGGCGGACTTCCCGGCGCGCTCGCCGATCGTCCCGGAGGCGACGCTGGTGCTGCGCGCCGAGACGGCGGTGGACCCCGCGCTGTACGCGCGGGCCGCCGACACCGGAACCGCCGTCTTCACGGCCGCACCGGACCGCACCCTCGACGAGGTGCTCGCCGGCGACGACGCCTGGCCGGTCCTGCTCTCCCCGCCGCCGGCGCCGGACGCCGACGCTCCGGACGACCTGCCGGACCCGGACCACCTCCGGGGCTGACCGGGCGGCGCCGACCGGCCTCCCCCGCGCCGGCGCCCCGGCACCCGTCGGGGCGGACGCGGCCCGAGGACCTGACGACCGGATCCGGAGGCCGGGGCCTGCGAACGGACCCGGCGAACGGATCGGGCCCGACGACCGGAACCGGTCGCCGGGCCCGCGGACCGGGGGCACGCCGTCCCGGCTACGCCCCGCTGCTGCGCAGCATGTCCTCCCGCTCCACGACCTTGACCCGCTCGCGCCCCTCCGCCGCACCGAGCGCGCGCTCGTGTGCGTCGAGCAGCTGCCAGCCCTCCCAGGTGGTGAAGCGGACGCCCCGCTCGCGCAGGTGCGCGAGGACCGCGTCGGGCTCGGGCTCGACGGCGCCGGGGAGGCGGCCCTCGGCCCGGTCGGCGAGCAGGCAGGCGACCGTCTCGTTGGCGTCGCCCTTGGTGTGTCCGATGAGGCCGACCGGGCCGCGCTTGATCCAGCCGGTGACGTACGTGGCGGCCTGGTGCGAGCCGTCGGCCGCGAGCACCCGGCCGGCCGCGTTCGGGACGGTGCCGGACACCGGGTCGAACGGCAGCTTGGGCAGCTCGTCCGAGTAGTAGCCGATCGCCCGGTAGATCGCCCGGACGTCCCAGTCGGTGTGCCGGCCGGTGCCGCGCACGTTGCCGGTGCCGTCGAGTTCGGTGCGCTCGGTGCGCAGCCCGATCACCTTGCCGTCGGCGCCGAGCACCTCCACCGGGGACTCGAAGAAGTGCAGGAAGATCCGGTGCGGGCGGTCGCCGACGTCGCGGATCGCCCAGTTCTCGATGGTCGAGGCGACCATGTCGACGTGCTTGGCGCCGCGCCGCTCGGCGATCGAGCCCTCGTCGTAGTCGATGTCCTCGGGGGCGACGATCACCTCGATGGTCGGCGAGTGGTCGAGCTCGCGCAGCTCCATCGGGCTGAACTTGGCCTGGGCGGGTCCGCGCCGGGCGAAGACGTGCACCTCCAGGGCCTTGTTGCGGCGCAGGCCCTCGTGGACGTTCGGCGGGATCTCGGTGGGGAGCAGCTCTTCCGCGGTCTTGGCGAGGATGCGGGCCACGTCCAGCGCGACGTTGCCCGCGCCGAGCACGGCGACCTTCTCGGCCTCCAGCGGCCAGGTGCGCGGCACGTCCGGGTGGCCGTCGTACCAGGAGACGAAGTCGGCCGCCCCGTAGGAGCCTTCGAGTCCGACACCGGGGATGTCGAGCGCCCGGTCCGCCATCGCGCCGGTGGAGAAGACCACCGCGTCGTAGAAGCGGTGCAGGTCGTCGAGCGTGACGTCGGCCGGGTAGTCGACGTTGCCGAAGACCCGGATCTGCGGCTTGCTCAGCACCTGGTGGAGCGCCGTGACGATCCCCTTGATCCGCGGGTGGTCGGGCGCCACGCCGTACCGGATCAGCCCGAAGGGCGCGGGCATCCGCTCGAAGAGGTCGACCGAGACCCCGGGCTGCTGGGCGGCGTCGGACTTGAGCAGGGCGTCAGCGGCGTAGATTCCGGCGGGGCCGGCGCCGACTATCGCGACTCGGATCGGACGGGACATGGCGGGGCGATCCTCCGAACGGGAACACGGACGGGCGGGCAGGAGGGCGAGGGCGACCCCACGACCAGCCAACACGGGTGGTACGTGCCGACAGTAGTCGGTGTGGATCTATGAGGTCATAGAGCTGACCTATGGCCGGTTCGGGAACTTCCCGGCGCCCCGGGCCCCGCCTCCGGACCGCGGCCCCGTCGGCCTCGGCCCCGGCCCCGGCCCCGGCCTCGGCCCCGACACCGACACCGGACCGACCGGGTGCGATCGAGCCATGCCCGCGTGGCCGGCCGGCCACGCCCCGCCCCCGTCCGCACGAGGGCCGGAAACCGCCCCCGGAACGCCCTCCCGGTGCCCTAGCCTGACCCTCGCACCACGACATGATGTCTAGACCACAGGGTGGGGAATCATGAATTCGCGCGTGTCAAAGGCCCGTTGGACGGGCTCGCTGGTGGCCTCGGCCGTCCTCCTGCTGACCGGCGCGGGCGCCGGGGCGGCCGTCGCCGACACCGTACCGGGTACGCCCGGCGGCCACGACGGTACCGCCATCGGGTGGCGGGCGCTGGGGCTGGCGGTCGGTCCGGAGGGGAACAGGGCCTACGTCGTGGCGTCCGACCGGGCCGGCAGCCGGACCCCGGTCGTCCTGCGGACGGTCGACACCCGGTCCGGCGCGGTGGTCGCCGAACTGCCGCTGGCGGACGACGGCACCGCCGGGCGGCCCGTGGTGAGCCAGGACGGCCGGCGCCTCTACGTCCTGGTGTCGGACCACCTGGTCGCCGTCGACCCGGCCGCCAACACCGTGGTGGCCCGCACTCCCGCACCGGACCAGCCCAGGCCGGCCGGCTGGTCGGCGGGCGGCCTGACCGACCTGGCGGTCAGCCCCGACGGATCCAAGGTCTACGTCGACCAGTACGGTCCGCAGCTCCACGGCCAGGGCGTGCGGCCGGGCCGGGTGCTGGTGTTCGGCACCCAGCAGGGCGCCTTCACCGCGACCGTGCCGCTGCGCGGCCACGCGGTCGACGCCATCGCCCTGCAGCCGGGCGGTGCCGGCGCCTACGTCTCCACCGACGCCGGTCTGGAACACCTCGACACCACCGCGCCCGTCCCGACCGTGCTGCGCACCGTCGAGAGGATCGGCGCCACCAAGGAGCTGGCCGCCTCCCCCGACGGCCTGCACGTGTACGCCCTGGGCGCCCAGGTCAACGCCGGGACCGGCTACGCGGTCGACACCGTCAACGACACGGCCCGGCCCGTCTTCACCTTCGCCGACGGACCGGTCGACCTCCACTACGTGGCGGTCGGCACGGACGGCGGCCGAATCCACGTGCTCAAGGACGGCTGGACCCCGCGCGCCTCGGTGCTCGCCTACGACACCGCGACCAACGCCGGCCTCCCCGGCGAGACGCTCACCGGCTTCGGCCTGGACGGGGTCTCCGCGACCGCCCTCGCCCCGGGCGGGCACACCCTCTACCTGGCCGGAATTCGCGGCGACTCCTCGTACCTGAAGACCGTCAGGTTCTGACGACCCGCCCCGCGGGGCGGTGGCGGTGGGGGGGGGGCGGGGGGGGAAGGAGGCGCGGGCCCGCCCCCCCCGCAACCCCCCGCCCCCCCCCCCCCCCCCGCCCCCCGCCCCCCGGGGGAGTAAAAAAAAAAAAAAAAC
>NZ_JBHXDN010000003.1:218922-241357 GCF_042726075.1 Kitasatospora sp. NPDC127035
TTTTTCTCCCCCCCCCCCGGGGGGGGGCGGGCGGGGGGAGGTCCCCCCCCCGAACCCGGCCCCCCCCCCCGCCACCGGAGTACCCGGCGGGCCACCGCCGCGCTGCCCGCCCGTGCACCGGGCGTCCACCGGCCCGCCCTTCCGTACCGGCGTCCGGTGCCCTTCGCGACCGGCCACCGGCCGATGGCGCGGCACGGGTCAGGCAGGTCCGCGACGGTCGCCGGCACCGGCGACCGCCCTCGGCCGGGTCCTCACACGCCGCCCCGGAATCAGCGCCGCGCACCTCGGCGCCCCGGAATCGGCGCCACCGGTTCGCTCCCGATGTTCAGCGCCCCTCGGACGCGGCATCTCCGCCCCGGGGCGCCAGGCCGTCCAGCACCAGACCGAAGAGGCGATCGCGCCGCTCCGCGAGACTCGGGGCCTGGTCGGCGATCCACGCGAGGGCGTTGGCCAGGGCGAACAGGTCGACGGCGTCGACGTCCGTGCGGACCAGGCCGTCCCGCTGCGCCGCCGACAGCAGCCGACCGCACGCCTGGCGCATCGTCAGGCACGCGGCGTGCAGGGGCGACTCGGGATCGCCGAGAGTGGCCAGCAGGGCGGCCGAGAGCCCCTGGTAGGCGCCCGCACCGAGGGTGAACTCGTGCAGCCAGACCCCCAGCGCCCGCTCCGGCGGCTCCGCGACGGCCAGCGCGTCCGCCCGGTCGGCGAGGAGTTCGAAACGCCGCCGCAGCAGGGCCTCCAACAGGGCGTCCCGGGTCGGGAAGTGGCGGTAGAGCGTGCCGAGGCCGACGCCGGCGCGGCGGGCGACGTCGCGCAGGGACGCCTGGGCCCCCTGTTCCGCGACCACCTCCGCCGCCACCTCCAGCACGCGGTCGCGGTTGCGCCGCGCGTCGGCGCGCGGGGCGCGCCCGGCGGAGGGCGGGGCGGGCTCGACGGGCATGGGAATCCTCACCGTTGACAAGTGGAGCACTGCTCCGGTTTTCTTACCGGAGCACCGCTCCGGATTCTACCGGGCGGTCGCCCCCGCGGCCGGGGAGAGGCCCGGGGGCGCACGGGGAGAGGAAGAGACAGCCATGGGAAACCACGCCGCGACCATGCGGGCCGTCCGCCTGCACGCCTTCGGAGGCCCCGAGGTACTGGTGTACGAGGAGGTCCCCCGGCCGGTGCCCGGGCCGGGTGAGGTGCTGGTCCGGGTGCACGCCGCCGGAATCAACCCGCCCGACCTGTACGCGCGCACCGGCTTCGCCCGCATCCCGGCCGGGCTCCGGCCCCCGTGGACGCCGCCGCTCGTCCTCGGCAGCGACGTCTCCGGCGTGGTGGCCGCGCTCGGCGACGGCGTCACCGCCTGGCAGCCCGGGGACGAGGTCTTCGGGATGATCCGCTTCCCGGGGCAGGGCTCCGGGTACGCCGAGTACGTCACGACACCCGCCGACCACCTGGCCGCCAAGCCGGCGGCGCTCGACCACGTCGAGGCCGCCGCCGTACCGATGGCCGGGCTCACCGCCTACCAGTTCCTGATCCGGGAGCTGCGCCCCCTGTCGGGCGGCACCGCCCTGGTCAACGGCGCGGCGGGCGGGGTCGGACACTTCGCCGTCCAACTCGCCCGCCTCGCCGGCGCGGAGCGGGTGATCGGCGTCGCCTCCGGGCGGCACGAGGAGTTCCTCCGCGGGCTCGGCGTGGACGAGTTCGTCGACTACACGCGGACGCCCGCGGCCGAGGCCGCCCGGGACGCGGCGGACCTCCTGGTCGACACGGTCGGCGGGCCGGACGCCCACCGCCTGCTCCCGGCCGTCCGGCGCGGCGGCCTGATCCTGCCCGTCTACCTGGGCGACTACCACCGCGAACGGGCCACCGGACTCGGCATCTCACTGCCCGACCGGATGCAGCAGGTGCGGTCCGACGGGGGCGACCTCGGCGAGCTCGCCGCACTGCTGGACGACGGCCGGATCCGTGTCCACGTCGACGGCGTCCACCCGCTCCCGGAGGCGGCGGACGCGCACCGGCGCGCCGAGCAGGGACACCTCCGGGGCAAGCTCGTCCTTCAGGTCCACCCGTAGCCCCATCGCCGGCGCCGCACCACCTCCCCGGGCCGGGGCCTCCCGGCCGGATTCCGACCGCCCCGGCCCGCCCCCTCCAGCCCGCCCGCCCCGCCCGACGCCCCCGGTGCTCCGACGCCCCGGGGGCATCGGCCGTCCCGGGCCGCACGGCCGACCGGGCCCTCGCAAAGGCCGGACGCATCGTCAATGCCCGCCGAGCGGGGTGTGGTTGGTGCCCTTTCGGACGCCCCCCTGCGCGAACAGGCACCCTCCACTGCCCGTTCGGCCGGACACCTCCACAACCCGTTCGAACGAGGACGGGTCCGGAGGCTCCGGCGCAGGTCATGCCCGGTTCGCCACCTTCACGAAGCCACCCCCAGAGCTCTCCCGAGCAAGGGTTGACACCGCAAGTTGGTCTAGTCCACGGTAGAGGGAACGCAGGTTTAACGAGGCCGGAACACCTCCCGAGACACCTTGGCGAACACGCGAGTTGACGAATGACGCCACCTGTTCCAGCGAGGGTGTCAGCCCCCACGCGGGGGAATCGACCGAGAAGGAGGCCAGGAATTCCGGCCACGGCATCCGCCCGCACGCCTGGCGATGCCGACCGCCGACCGGCGCCCCGGTACGCCCGGCCGCGCGACGGCGCGCCGCCGGAGCCTCCCGCATCCCGCCCTCCTGCGCCGACATCCGACAGCCCACCACCTGACCCTCCCGCCGTCTGACGCCCGTCAGTCGGCACCACCGCACGTCCGACTTCTCCTCAGGGCCGCGTCCGGCCCTGCCTCACCATGCGCGCGAACCGGCGCTCCGGCATGCCCGGGCGCCGCCCGCCTGCACGGCCATCAGCCCGATGCCCCGACCCGAACCTTGGAGTGACGTGATACCGAAGCCCGACGGGTACCTGTATCGAGCCGCTTCCGAGCACCCCTGCTTCAGCGACGACGGCGAGGCCCCCCTCGCCCGCACCACCACCTCCGCCGCAGGCGTCCGCGCCGTCCGGCAGCTGTCGACGACGCCCGCCCCGGAGACGCACGCCCGCAGCTCTTCGCCGGACGGGCCCGACACGGCCCCCGCCGGCCCCGGTTGGAGTACCGACGATGCCTGAGTACGACCGGCTGCGCGCCGCCCTGGCCACCGGTGAGGACGACCGACTCGTCCTCGACCTGGACGGCATCGAGGCCCAGTACGACGCCCTGCTGCGCGAACTGCCGGATGTCGCTGTCCGGTTCGCCATGAAGGCCTGTCCGGTGGACGAGGTGCTGGCGGCCCTGGCCGCACGGGGCTCCGGCTTCGACGCGGCCGGACCCCAGGAGATCGCCCAGGCCCTGCGCACCGGCGTCCCGGTCGACCGGATCCACTACGGCAACACCATCAAGTCGGACCGCCAGATCGCCGAGGCGTACGGGCTCGGCGTCCGGGACTTCGCGACCGACAGCCTGGCGGACGTCGCCGCGATCGCCGTGCACGCCCCCGGCGCCCGGATCTTCTGCCGGCTCGCCACCACCGGCGAGGGCGCGCTCTGGGGCCTCAGCCGCAAGTTCGGCTGCTCGCCCGAGGACGCCGTCCTGGTCCTGGAGGCGGCCCGCGCCGCCGGACTGACCCCGGCCGGGCTCTCCGTGCACGTCGGCTCCCAGCAGCTCACCTCGGAGGCCTGGCAGAACGCCCTGGAAGCCCTGACCGCCGTGGTCGAGGAGGCCGGCCGGCGCGGAATCCTGCTGGACCACGTCAACCTCGGCGGCGGCCTGCCCGCCCTCGGAGTCCTGGACCGGAAGGGCCGCCCGCTCGACCCGCCGGTGGACAAGATGTTCGCGGTGATCCGGGAGGGCATCCAGCGCCTGCGCGACGCGTCCGCCGCGCCGCTGGACTTCCTGATCGAGCCCGGCCGCCACCTGGTCGCCGACCACGGCGCCATCCGCGCCCACGTGGCACGCCTGACGGAACGTCAACAGCTCGACGGCGAGAGGGTGCACTGGCTCTACCTGAGCTGCGGCAAGTTCAACGGCCTGTACGAGATGGACGAGCTCCGGTACCGGCTGGAGTTCCCCGGCCGGGCCGGCGCGGAGACCGTCCCCGCCGTGGTCGCCGGCCCCACCTGCGACAGCGACGACGCCTACGCCGACGAGGGCCCCGGCATGCCGGTGCCCCGGGACGCCGCCTCCGGCGACCCGGTCTGGATCCTCTCCTGCGGCGCCTACTCGACCGCCTACACCACCCAGGGGTTCAACGGCATCCCCCCGCTCCCCTACAGCTGCGTCCGCACCACCGCCGGCGGCCCCGAGGAGGTCTGAGCGCCTCCACCCCCGAACGTCCGGCCCCCGCCCACCCCCGTGGCGGGGGCCGGACCGCGTCCGCCGAAAACCCGTGGCACCCGCTCCGAGCCCCTCACTAGGCTCGACGGATGACCACCCGCACCTTCCGCATCACCGTCCGCGGCGTCTTCGACGGCCTCACCCCCGAGCAGCTCGCCGAACTCCGGTCCCGAGCCGCCGAGCACGACGTGCTCCACGCGTCGTTCACCCCCGAGGGGCACCTCAGCTACGACCTCGACGCGCGCGCCGTCTTCACCTTCCGGTTCCAGGACACCGGCGAGGCCGAGGAGGACATCCTCGAAGCGGCCGACCGTGCCGAGCGGTCCGCCCGGACCTGGCTCGACGACCGCGGCTACGGTCACAAGAACCTCCGCTCCCAGTCCGAGGACCTCTCGCAGGCCCCGCTCGGCAAGCGCCGGCGTCGCGCCGCCCGGTCCGCCACGGGCTGACCGGGCCGCACCGGCCTGCTGATCGGCCCGCAGGTGCGCCCGCCGGACGCCGTCGGCCCCGCCCGCGCGTTCTCCGCCGCGCGGGGTCACGGGTGCGCGATCGCTCGTGCCGAGCAGGAGGGCGCCCCCGCCGCGCGGGGCCGACCGTCAGGTGCCCGCCGCACCCGCCGCCGAACGCTCCCCGTCCCCGACACGCGGATCCCCGTCGTCCTCGGCCCCCTCAACACTCCCGGCACCGCCGTCGGGGGCACCGTCGTCGGCAGCGCCGTCCGGGCCGGCCGCGCCCGCCGCACGCTTCCCGGGCCCCCGGACCCGGCTCCACGCCACCACCCACGCCAGGAACAGCACCAGCCCGTCCGTCACCACCGCGAACGCCCCCGGCACGGCGACCGACGTCCACGCGTGCTCGTCCAGCTCCGCCCGCCCCGGTGTGGCCCACCGCCGCAGCTCGTGCCCGTCCGGGTACCGGCGGTCCGCCGCACGCCGCTCGTCGAACACCCGGTCGCCGACCGACCAGGTGTGCCGGCACTCGACCCGCTCCGACCACCCCCCGACCTCGTCCCACTGCCGGTCCGTCACCCGGCAGTCCCCGAGCACGACCGTCACCCGCTCGGTCGTCCGCCCCCACCGCAGGACGTTCCCGGCCGTGCCGGCCGTGGTCCCCACCGCCACCAGGACCAGCGCCGCCAGCCCGCCGACCACCAGCGCGTCGAACCACCGGTCCGCACCGGGAGCGAGGAGCAGTCCGGCCGAGGCGGCCACCAGCCCCGCGCCGAGCAGCACGGCGGGCCAGGTCACCCACGGCCACCCCACCGCCAGGTTCCACAGCATCACCGCCGCGCCGAGGACGGCGCATGCCGCCCCCCAGCCCGCCACGGTCCGACCCGCCGTCCGTCCCACCGCACGCCCCCTCCGGGAGTCCTCCCCCGGCCCGTCCGGCAAGCCACGGGCCCTCGTCCTCGCGCTACCCGCCCGCCCGTTCGTGCAACCAGGACCCGACCGCCGCGTAGTCGCCGTCCGTGAGCCCGACCGCCGGATCGACCCACCACAGCAGCGCCCGCCCCTGGTGGTGTCGCGCCACCCAGGTCCGGTCGGGGCCGCCGATCTCGTCGTCCACCCAGACGAAGTCCCGGCCGGCCGCGAACGCCACGATCCCGCGCGTCTTCGGGCTCAGCCCCGCCCACGCGTCGGCCGCGGCCTCGCCGTCCTCCGCCCGTTGCGGCAGTTCGCGCAGCTCCGGCAGCCCGAGCAGGGGCGCGAGGTGCGCATTGGCGTCGGGCCCCCACGTCGTCGCCCACACCGGCTCGCACGGCAGCGCCGCCAACCGGCGCCCGTGCGCCGGATCGAGCCGCCCCAGCAGCGGATTCGACGGATCCTCGCTCTGCGGGAACACCGGATACCGCCCGGCCGGGCCCCCGAACGGGATCAGCGGTCCGTCGACGTCGAGGAAGAGCAGCGGCAACAGCCCGGCACCGGTGGTCATCCCCGCACGATAGCGGCCGTCAGGTCCCGGATCCTCAGCGGTCCACCGGGAAGGACCGGTCCCGTCCGTCGCCCCGGGACCGGCGAAACGGGGCGCCCAGGACGGGCCGCACGCCCCGCGCGTCAGACATCTCGCGCGCCCTGAGAACCCTGCGCGCTCCTTTCCGTCCCGGCACGAGACGGCCCGCCACGGGCCGGGAACCGTCCCGCTCCGGCGGCGAGTCGCCCCACCCCACCCCACGCCCCCCGGCGCCCGCGCCCCCTCCCCGCCCTGCGGCCACGCCCGGGACCACGAGGTCCCCGCCCCGCCCGCACCCCGCGAACCGCGGAACCTGCTCGCCGGGCGGGGCACCACCGTGATCGGCCACGCCCGGGGCGGTGCCGGCGTCGCTACCGGGGCGCCGGCACGTACGCCAGCCCGTGGGGCCCGGCGCCCCGGCCCAGGTCCACCTCGCGGACCACCCGGCGCTCGGTCAGGTCCACCACGGTCACCGTGTCCGAGGCGATGGCGGCGACGTACCCGAACCTGCCGTCCGGCGACGAGTGGACGGTCAGCGGCACCTGTCCGACCGTCACCTCCCCCAGTTCCACCAGTTCCTCGGGTGCCGCGTGCCCCCCGCCGGCCGCACCGAAGATCCGCAGCCGCCCGGCCGCCGGCACCGGCCCGCCGTCCGCCGCCGGGGCCGCGAGGTGGACCTCCCCGGCCAGCACCAGGCCGCCCGCCGTCCGGTGCACCGGGACGGCCGGCGCCGCCAGCGGGAGCGTGCGCACCACCCGGTCGGTCCGGACGTCGACCACCGTCAGGGCGGGCGGTGCGGCGAGGGCGCCCGTCAGGTCCAGCTTCGGCGTGGCCACCACCGCGTACCGCCCGTCGGCACTCATGGCGATGCCCTCGCTGCCGGGCACCGCCACCGTCCGCCCGGTCCGGCCCCGGCCGCCGGGACCGGACGCCGTCTCCACGACGGTGAGGAACGGGGCCTCCTTGTTCGTCGTGTAGCCCTTGGTCCCGTCCGGCGTGAGCGCGAACCAGTGCGGCCCCGGCGCGCCGATCCCGGTCCGCTCCACCACCTTGCGCGCGGCGAGGTCGACCGTGAGCACCGCCCCGTCCCCGGCAGGCCCGGCCTCCACGCTCACGTACAACAGCGCGCGCGCCGCATCGAGCGCCAGCCCGTGCGGGGCGCACTCCGGCGCCAGGTCAATGGTCTCGACCACTACCCAGTGATCCGGATCGATCAGGACCAACTCGGTAGCCTGCTCGCCGTGGTGCTCGTAGAAGCCCGAGCGGTAGGTGACCGTGCAGTACAGCAGCCTCCGGTCGGCGTCGAACAATATCTCGTGCGGCTCGGGCGGCAGCGGCACCTCACCGAGCCGCCGAGAGCCGTCCGCAGAGAGAAAGACCAGCACACGGCCGCCTTGGCAGGCTACCGCCAACATGTCATTGTCATTCATCGCGTCAGATCCTTTACTCCGAAGGGGAGTTGTCACGATCGACGGTAGATGCCGAATCTGCATGCACTCCAGTGAAAGCCTGGTCACCATACTTTCCAGTTCTGGTCATCCACCTCCCCCACCACCCCCACCCAGTCGACCGAACACTCGCGGAGAAGCCCATGCCCGATCTCGACCTCAACCTGCTCGTCGCCCTGGACGCCCTGCTCGACGAGGGCAGCGTCACCGGCGCAGCCGAGCGGCTGCACACCTCGGCTCCGGCGATGAGCCGCACCCTGGGGCGGCTGCGCCGCGTCCTCGGCGACCCGATCCTCGTCCGGGCCGGCCGCGGCCTGGTCCCGACCCCGCGCGCGGTGGAACTACGGGCGGAGGTCCGGGCGCTGGTCAGCCGGGGCCAGGCGCTGCTGGTCCCCCACACCGCCACCGAACCCGCCCAGCTGAACCGCCGCTTCACCCTCCAGACCGGGGACGTCCTGCTGACGGCGATAGGCTCCACGCTGGTCGAGACGGTCCGCGCGCAGGCGCCGGCCGTGACGCTGCGCTTCCTCGGGGAACACCTGGAGGGGACGACGGCGATGCGCGACGGCGTGGTGGACCTGGAGGTCGGCGTGATCGACCACCTGGACCCCGAGACCCGGACCGAGCCCCTCACCACCACCGGTCTGGTCGGCGTCGCCCGCACCGGGCACCCGCTGACGGTCGGCCCGCCGCCCACCGCCCGTGAGTTCGCGAACGCCGACCACCTCGCGGTCTCCCGGCACGGCCGCGGGCCCGGCCCGGTCGATCAACGGCTGGCCGACGTCGGACTCTCCCGGCGGGTGGTGACCATCGTGCCGAGCTTCACCGCGGCACTGTTCCTGCTCCGCGAGACCGAGCTGGTCGGCCTGGCACCGGCCCGGCTCGGCGGCGCGGCGGCCACCGCGCTGGGGCTGACCACGTTCCCGCTGCCGGTGGAGCTGCCCGAGGTGGTACTGAGCATGGCCTGGCATCCGCGCAACGACCAGGACGCGGGCCATCGTTGGCTGCGCGAGCTGGTCCGCGGCGTGGTGACCTCCCAGGCCGGGCCGAGCACCGCCCCGAACGGTTCCACCACAGTCCCGGCCGCCACGAGGCCCCACGCGGCGGGCTCGGCCACGGTTGCGGCCCGCGCCACGACGCCCAGGGAGACACCCCACTCGCCGGCGCTCAGCGGCCGCTGAGGCCGTACCCGCACCGCCCGCCGGGGCCCGGTGGACGGCCCGACCGGGCGCGGCGGGCGGGCCGGGGCCGTCCGCCGGGCCCCGGCCCGTCGTCCGTCCTGCCGCGCCCCGCTACGCCGTACGGCGCAGCAGCGCCAGGTACATCGCGTCCGTCCCGTGCAGGTGCGGCCAGAGCTGGACGTCCGGCCCCTCCCCCAGGGCCGGGACGCCCGGCAGCAGCGGTCGTGCGTCGATCCACTCGACCCTGCCGCCCTCGGCCCGCAGTACGTCGTCCACGACGGCCCGGGTCTCGGCGAGGTGCGGCGAGCAGGTGGCGTAGCCGACCACACCGCCCACCCGCACCGCGTCGATCGCCGAGGTGAGCAGGTCGCGCTGGAGCGGGCCGAAGGCGGCGACGTCCTGCGGGCGGCGCCGCCAGCGGGCCTCGGGCCGGCGGCGCAGCGCGCCCAGGCCGGAGCAGGGCACGTCGACGAGCACCCGGTCGAAGCCGCCGGACTTCCAGGCCGGCCGGGTGCCGTCGGCGGCGATGACGGTGTACGGGCCGGGGTTGCCGGCGAGCGTGCGGGCGACCAGCCGGGCCCGGTGCGGCTGCTTCTCGCTGGCCACCAGCGCGGCGCCGCGTTCGGCGGCGAGCGCGGCGAGCAGCGCGGCCTTGCCGCCGGGGCCCGCGCAGCCGTCCAGCCAGAGCCGGTCGGGGCCGTCGAGCGGGGCGGCGGCGAGGGCGAGGGCGACCAGTTGGCTGCCCTCGTCCTGGACACCGGCCCGGTTCTCCTGGACCGCCGCCAGCGCACCCGGGTCGCCGCCCTCGGCGAGCCGGAGCGCGAACGGGGACCAGCGGCCCGGCTCGGCCTCGGGCAGCGCCTCGGCCAGCTCACCGACGGTCGCCCGGCCGGGCCGGGCGATCAGGGTGACCTCGGGGCGCTCGTTGTCGGCGCGCAGCAGTTCCTCCACCGCGGCGCGCCCGGAGGCGTCGGGCTGCCAGCGGCCGAGCGAGTCCCAGAGCGCGGCGACCACCCAGCGCGGGTGCGAGTGGACGACGGCGAGGTGGTCCTCGGCGTCCTTCTCGTACGGCGGGGCGACCAGGCCGATCCACTCGTCGAGGTCGTGGGCGCTGATCCGGCGCAGCACGGCGTTGACGAACTTGGCCTTGCCGTCGCCGAGCACCACCCGGGCCAGCTCGACGGTGGCCGAGACGGCCGCGTGGCTGGGGATGCGGGTGGTGAGCAGCTGGTGGGCGCCGAGCGAGAGCACGTCGAGGACCGGCGGGTCGACCTTGCTCAGCGGCCGGTCGATGCAGGCGGCGATGACCGCGTCGTAGGTGCCCTGGAGGCGGAGGGTGCCGTAGACCAGCTCGGTGGCGAGCGCCGCGTCGCGCCGGTCCATGCCCTTCTGCTCGGCCTCGCGGAGCAGCGAGGGCAGGATCAGGTTGGCGTAGGCGTCACGCTCGTCGACGGCGCGCAGGGCGCGGAAGGCGACGATCCGCGCCGGGTCCTTCTTCGGCCGGCGGTGCGGACGGGGCGCCTGCTTGGCGCCGCGGGTGCCGGGGGTGCTGCTGGGCGTGCTCATGGGATGTGCCTCAAAGTGCTGCGGGGGTTATCTCGGGATCTCCGGATCCCGGGATCTCTGGAACAGTAACGCGAAACCCGGACCGCGGGCTCACCGGCGGGACCGACCCGGGCCGGGGCCTCTCCGGACCGACCGCCGGACTACGCGCCCGGCTCCCCGATCGGCTCCTCGCCGAGCCGCTCGCCGGACTCGATCCGCGCGCCGCGCGCCCAGTCCGCGGCCCGCATCGCCTTCTTCCCCTGCGGTCGCACCTCGCCCAGCTCGACGTCGTGGCTCCCGGTGCCGACCCGGACGGAGTTCTTGCCGACGGCCAGCTCACCGGGGGCCAGCTCCGCGGAGCCCGGCAGCAGCCCGACCGGGCCGGTGACCTTGAGCCGCTCGCCGCGGAAGAGCGTCCAGGCGCCGGGGGCGGGGGCGCAGCCGCGCACCACGCGGTCGATCCGCAGGGCGGGGGTGGTCCAGTCGATCCGGGCGTCCTCGACACTGATCTTCGGCGCGAGCGTGACGCCCTCACCGGGCTGCGGGCGGGCGTGCAGGGCGCCGTCCTCGATGCCGTCCATGGTGGCGACGAGCAGGCGGGCCCCGGAGTGCGCGAGGCGGCCGAGCAGGTCGCCGCTGGTGTCGGTGGGGCGGACCTCCTCGGTGAGCACGCCGTAGACCGGCCCGGAGTCCAGGCCCTGCTCGATCAGGAAGGTGGACGCGCCGGTGACCTCGTCGCCGGCCATCACCGCGTGCTGGACGGGGGCGGCGCCGCGCCAGGCGGGGAGCAGCGAGAAGTGCAGGTTGACCCAGCCGTGTACGGGGATCTCCAGGGTGCCCGGGCGCAGCAGCGCGCCGTAGGCGACGACCGGGCAGCAGTCGGGGGCGAGCTCGGTGAGGCGGGCGACGAAGTCGGGGTCGCTCGGCTTCGCCGGCTTGAGGACCTCGATCCCGGCCTCCTCCGCGCGCTGGGCGACGGGGCTGGCGACCAGCTTGCGGCCACGTCCGGAGACGGCGTCGGGGCGGGTGACCACCGCGACGACCTCGTGCCGGTCGGAGGCGAGCAGGGCGTCCAGGGCGGGAACGGCGACCTCGGGGGTGCCGGCGAACACGAGGCGCATCAAGTGCCTTTCTGCTGTACCGGGTCCGGGCTGTACGGAGCCCGGCTGTACTGGTCGGGGTGGTACCGGGCCCGGGCGGTGCCGGGTCGGGGTGGTACCGGGTCGGGGAGGGAACGGGCGGAGCGGCGCGGGCCGGGACGGTCAGCGCGCCGAGCCGAAGGTGCTGTGCGGGGAGACCTTGACCACCGGCGCGGGGCCGCTGCCCCAGTCGGAGTCCCGGATCGCCTTGAGCGCGGCCTTCCGCTGCTCGGTGTCCAGGCGGTCGATGAAGATGATGCCGTCGAGGTGGTCGGTCTCGTGCTGGATGCAGCGGGCGAGCAACTGGGTGCCCTCGACGGTGACCGGTTCGCCGTGCATGTCGAAGCCCTTGGCGACGACTCCGTACGAGCGCCGGGTGTCGTAGCGCAGGCCGGGCAGCGAGAGGCAGCCCTCGGGGCCCTCCTGCTCCTCGTCGCTCAGCGACAGGTCCGGGTTGATCAGGTGACCGGTGACGCCGTCCACGTGGTAGGTGAACACCCGCAGGGAGATGCCGAGTTGAGGCGCGGCCAGACCGGCACCCGGGGCGTCGAGCATGGTGTCGGTGAGGTCCTTGACGAGGTTCCGGAGTTCCTTGTCGAAGGTGGTGACGGGCTGCGCGGTGGCCCGTAGGACGGGGTCTCCGAAGATGCGGATCGGCTGGATCGCCACGGATGCGGGCTCCTGTCCGTCGGGGTGCTGGTCGGGTGCGGGCGGCTGGCTTCGGCCGTCGGGATCGGCCGCCGATCAGTCTATGCAATCCGTCCGTGCCGGTTTCTGGCATATCCCGACCCACCTTGCCGCGTGACCCCGGTGGGCGGTCCGGCGTTGGTCAAGTGGGATTGACCAACGCCGGAGCGCGCGGGAAGGGCGCTCCGGTCGAGCCGAACCGTACGGAAGGTGGCACGTAGGCCATGGCCGAGCAGATCAACCACGACGCCCGGGCGCGGGCGAGCCTGCACCTGCTGGTGCGGGACATCGAGCGGGTGAGGCGGCAGGTCGACGCGCTGCGGACGCTCACCGCCCAGTTGGGCAACGTCTACCGGCCCCGCCGGCCGAGCACCTCGGCGGGGTTCGTCGTCTACGGGCGCGCCCCCGCGCCGACGGTGCGCCTGGCGCAGGAACTCAGGGAGAGCGTGGAGACGCTGGTGGCGGCGGCGGTCGAGTTCGACCGCGCGCTGGGCTTCTCCTGGGACTCGGTGGGCTCCGCTCTCGGGGTCACCAAGCAGGCGGTGCACCGGCGCTACGGGATGCGCCGACCGGCCGGCGAACTGCTGGCCGCGGGCGGCACCGTGCCGAACCCGAGCCGCCCGGACCGCTCCGAGGACCTGCCCGCCGCGCACGCTCCGGGCCACAACCCGGCCCCCGCACCCGCCCCGACCGGCCTCGCCGCCACCGTCCCGGCCGCCCGCCAGGGCGGGCTCGACCGCAGCAGCCTGGACCGGGCCGCGATGGAGCGCGGCAGCCTGGACCGCCCCCCGATCGACCGCTCCACCCTCGACCGCACCGCCCTCGACCGCTCCACCCTGGACCGCTCCACCCTCGACCGCACCGCCCTCGACCGAACCCCGATCGACCGCACGCCGATCGACCGTTCCCCCCTGGACCGCCCCGGCGTCCCCCTCCGCGGCTGACCAACCCACCGGCCACCGGGCTGGGGGGCGGCTCAGCCCGTCCCGCCCCTCACCCGATGTCCGTCGGATCGATCCGCACCTTCACCGCCTCCGGCGTGCGCAGCGCGATCCGCGCGATCTGCGCCGCCTTCAGCGCCGCCGCCAGCGCCGCGCCCTGCCCTGGCGGGACCCGCAGCAGCGCACGCTCCTGCTCCTCCCCCCGCAACGCCGGAACCGGCACCGGCCCGAGCACGTCCGCCCCCTCCGGCAGCCGGATCAGCCGCAGCAGGTCGGCCACGGCCGCCGGGCTGCCCGCCACCGAGGCCATCCGCGCCACCGGCGGGAAGTGCAGCTGCGCCCGCTCGTCCAGCTCCAGCCCCGCGTGCCCCATCGGGTCCCAGCGCACCAGGGCCTGCACCGGCCGCGTGGTCGGCTCGGCGACGACGACCACCGTGCCGCCCTCGGTCGACGGCCGCACCAGCGCCGCGGCGGCCAGCCAGAGCCGCAGCGTCTCCTCCCCCGCCCGCAGGTCCGGGCGGCTGAGCAACGCCCAGCCGTCCAGCAGCAGCGCCGCCGCGTAGCCGTTGCCGCTCTCGACCACCGGTTCGGCGCCGGGGGTGGAGATCACCAGCGCGGGCTCGTCCGGCACCGTGGTCAGCACCGCGTCCCGCCCGGAGGTCCGCACGGGCACCTGCGGGAACGCCTTGCCCAGCTCCTCCGCCGTCCGCCGCGCCCCCACCACCGAGGCCCGCAGCCGGAACGATCCGCACTCGGGGCAGTGCCAGTCCCGTTCCTCCTCCCCGCACCACCCGCAGTGCAGCGGGGCGTCGGCGCCGGCCGCCTCCAGCGGGCCCTCGCAGCGCCGGCAACGCGCCGGCGTGCGGCAGCGGCCGCAGGACAGCCGGGGCACGTAGCCGCGCCGGGGCACCTGGATCAGCACCGGCCCGCCGGCCGCCAGCCCTTCCCGGGCCGCCTCCCAGGCGATCGAGGGCAGCCGGGCGGCCTGCGCGGCGGCGTCCCGGTGCTGGTCCTGGTCGGTGACGGTCCGCACCCGCGGCGCGACCTTCCGGACGGTCTCCCGGTCGGCGGCCAGCGGCCGGGCCCAACCGGTCCGCACCAGCTGCGCGCCCTCCACGGTGACCACGTGCCCGCCGAGCAGCACGGCGGCGCCCTCCTCGGCGGCGCGCAGCAGGGCCACCTCGCGGACGTGCGGGTGCGGGGCGCGCGGGTCGCTGTGGCTGGAGTCGCCGTCGGACCAGACGACGACCAGCCCGAGGTCGCGGACGGGCGCGAACATGGCGGCCCGGGTGCCGACGGCGGCGTGCACCGAGCCCCGGCTGACCATGAGCCAGCGCCGGTAGCGTTCGCGCGGGCCGAGGTCGGCGGCCAGGGTGGCGTGCATGCCCTCGCCGAGCAGCTCGGTCAGCGCCCGGTCGACCCGGGCGACCGCCTTCCCGTCCGGGACGACGACCAGGGCGCCGCGCCCGCCGGCCAGGGTGGCGGCGACGGCGCGGGCGACCTCGTACGGCCAGCCCGGTCCGGGCAGCGCCGTCCAGACGGCGCGCGGCGCGCCGCCGGCGGCCAGCGCGGTGAGGAAGTCGGGTCCGGCCGGGTAGCGCGACCAGCCGCCGGGTTCCGGCACGGGCGGGCGGGGGCCCGGCGGCGGCGAGGGCTCGGCCTCGGCCTTGGCGTGCCGGGGCGGGACGGCCAGCTGGAGGACGTCGGCGAGGGTGCCGGCGTACCGGTCCGCGACGGTGCGGCAGAGCCGGAGCAGCTGCGGGGTGAGGACCGGCTCGGGCGAGAGGACCTGGGCGAGCGGGGCCAGCGGTCCGGGGAAGTCGCTCTTCTCCAGCCGGGCGACGACGAACCCGTCGTGCAGTTCCCCGCCCTCGCGCTGCCCCTTGACCACGCGCGCCCCGAAGCGCACCCGGACCCGGACGCCGGGCTGCGCCTCCTCGGCCATCGCGGCGGGCACCGCGTAGTCGAAGAACTTGTCGATGGTGAGGACGCCCTTGTCGACGACCACCCGGGCCACCGGCAGGTGCTCGGCCCGCTTGGCCCCGTGCCAGGTGCGCGGCTTGGCCCGGCGGACCGTCTCCCGGATGAACGCCAGCTGTTCCGGCGCCCCGCCCTCGTCACTCCCCTGCGTGCTGCTCATCGCCCCAAGTACTACCAGGTCCCACCGACAGAAAACCGCAGGTGGTGGCCGTCCGGCACACCGGACGGCCACCACCTGCGGCCGGAGCTCAAACGGTCGGACGACCGGATCAGGCCTGGACGGCCTTCTTCAGCTGGTCGACGCGGTCGGTGCGCTCCCAGGTGAAGTCCGGCAGCTCACGGCCGAAGTGGCCGTAGGCGGCGGTCTGCGAGTAGATCGGCCGCAGCAGGTCCAGGTCGCGGATGATCGCGGCCGGACGCAGGTCGAACACCTCGGTGACGGCCTTCTGGATGGTGAGGACCGGCACGGTCTCGGTGCCGAAGGTCTCCACGAACAGGCCGACCGGCTCGGCCTTGCCGATCGCGTACGCGACCTGAACCTCGGCGCGGCGGGCGAGGCCGGCGGCGACGATGTTCTTCGCCACCCAGCGCATCGCGTACGCGGCCGAGCGGTCCACCTTGGACGGGTCCTTGCCGGAGAAGGCGCCGCCGCCGTGGCGGGCCATGCCGCCGTAGGTGTCGATGATGATCTTGCGGCCGGTCAGGCCGGCGTCGCCCATCGGGCCGCCGATCTCGAAACGGCCGGTCGGGTTGACGAGCAGGCGGTAGCCGTCGGTGACCAGCTTGATGCCCTGCTCGGCCAGCGCCTTCAGCTCCGGCTCCACGACGAACTCGCGGACGTCCGGGGTGAGCAGCGAGTCGAGGTCGATGTCGCTGGCGTGCTGGGTGGAGACGACCACGGTGTCGAGGCGGACGGCCTTGTCGCCGTCGTACTCGATGGTGACCTGGGTCTTGCCGTCGGGGCGCAGGTACGGGATCGTCCCGTTCTTGCGGACCTCGGTGAGACGGCGGGAGAGGCGGTGCGCCAGGGTGATCGGCAGCGGCATGAGCTCGGGCGTCTCGTCGGACGCGTAGCCGAACATCAGGCCCTGGTCACCGGCGCCCTGCTTGTCCAGGGAGTCCTCGTCGCCCTCGACCCGGGCCTCGTACGCGGTGTCGACGCCCTGCGCGATGTCGGGAGACTGCGCACCGATGGACACCGACACGCCGCAGGAGGCGCCGTCGAAGCCCTTCTTGGAGCTGTCGTAGCCGATCTCCAGGATCTTGTCCCGGACGAGCTGGGCGATCGGCGCGTACGCCTTGGTGGTCACCTCGCCGGCCACGTGCACCTGGCCGGTCGTGATCAGCGTCTCCACGGCGACCCGGGAGGTCGGGTCCTCACGGAGGAGAGCGTCAAGGATGGTGTCGCTGATCTGGTCAGCGATCTTGTCGGGGTGTCCCTCGGTCACGGATTCCGAGGTGAACAGGCGGCGAGACACAGCGCTCCCTGGGGTTGCAGCGGCTGCTGACTGAAAGCCCCGGTCGGACCCGGGAACTTCCGGAAAGACTTGATTCCTGGAGTGTAACGGTCGGCTTCCGACAATCGTCACGCGATTCCGCAATTGGAGACCGCCCTCCCACCCTTCGAGATCAGTCGACGGGCGGATCCAGCCGTTCGGCGACCAGGCCCCAGACGACGTCCGCGAGCGCCTCCTTCGGACCCACCGGAACGGGCGTCTCACTGCCGTCCGAGCCCAGTACGACGGCCTCGTTGACGTCCTGGCCGAAGGCCTTGCCGTCCCCGACCTCGTTGACGACGAGCAGGTCGCAGCCCTTGCGGGCGAGCTTCGCCCGGCCGTTGGCGAGCACCTCGTCGGTCTCCGCCGCGAAACCCACGACCAGTTGGCCCGAACGGGGACGGTGGGCCGAGAGCTCGGCCAGGATGTCCGGGTTGCGGACGAGCTCGACGGGCGGTTGCTCGACCCCGTCGACCTTCTTGATCTTGCCGGTGGCGTAGACCGCGGGGCGGAAGTCCGCCACCGCCGCGGCCATGACCACCGCGTCCGCCTCGGTGGACGCCGTCAGGACGGCGTCCCGGAGCTCCAGGGCGGTGGCCACCCGCACCACGTCCACCCCGGCCGGGTCGGGCAGCTCGGCATTGGCCGAGATCAAGGTCACACGGGCACCACGCGCCGCAGCGGTCGCCGCGAGCGCGTACCCCTGCTTGCCGGAGGAGCGGTTGCCCAGGTAGCGGACCGGGTCGAGCGGCTCCCGGGTGCCGCCGGCCGAGACCACCACGTGCCGCCCGGCGAGGTCGGTCCGGACGCCGCCGTAGCGCAGCACCGCCCGGCAGGCGTCGAAGATCGCGGACGGCTCGGGGAGCCGCCCCTTGCCGGTGTCCTTGCCGGTCAGCCGCCCGCTGGCGGGCTCCAGCACGATCACGCCCCGGCGGCGCAGCGTGGCGACGTTCTCCCGGGTGGCCGGGTGCTCCCACATCTCGGTGTGCATCGCGGGTGCCAGGACGACCGGGCAGCGCGCGGTGAGCAGGGTGTTGGTGAGCAGGTCGTCGGCGAGCCCGTGGGCGGCCCTGGCCATCAGGTCGGCGGTGGCGGGGGCGACCACGACCAGGTCGGCGCTCTGCCCGATCCGCACGTGCGGCACCTCGTGGACGCGTTCCCAGGTCGCGGTGGCGGCCGGGCGCCCGGAGAGCGCGGCCCAGGTGGCCTCGCCGACGAAGTGCAGCGCCGCCTCGGTGGGCACCACGGTGACCTGGTGGCCGGACTCGGTGAACCTGCGCAGCAGCTCGCACGCCTTGTACGCGGCGATGCCGCCGCTGACGCCGAGGACGACGCGCGGTGCGCCCGCCTGCTCCGTGCTGCCGCCCATGATCCCCATCTCTCCTCGCTCGGTGCGTGCTCACCCTACGGCCCGCCGGCGATCACCCGCACGGTGGCACCCCCACGGCCCCCGCGGCAACGCCGCAGGGCCCGTCGGAGCGAACTCCGACGGGCCCTGCGGGCGAAGGCGGGTGCCTCAGGCGGCCTCGATCGCCTCGGCGGTCAGCATGCCTGCGTTGATCTCGCGCAGCGCGATCGACAGCGGCTTCTCGTGCACGTGGGTGTCGACCAGCGGGCCGACGTACTCCAGCAGGCCCTCGCCGAGCTGGGAGTAGTACGCGTTGATCTGACGGGCACGCTTGGCCGCGTAGATCACCAGGCTGTACTTGGAGTCGGTGGCCTCAAGCAGCTCGTCGATCGGCGGGTTGATGATGCCCTCGGGCGCGGTCATGGAAGAGGACACGCGAAAACCTTCCGAAAGGGTGGAAAAGACAAAAGCTCAGCCTACACCGAGCAAGGCTAGCAGTTCGGTCGCCACCTGCTCGACGGAGGTGTTGACGAGCGTGCTGTCGAACTCCGGCTCGGCGGCCAGCTCGACCTTCGCCGCCTCCAGGCGCTTCTCGATCACGTCCTGCGGCTCGGTGCCGCGGCCGGTGAGCCGGCGGACCAGCTCGTCCCAGCTCGGCGGGGCCAGGAAGACGAGCTGCGCCTCGGGCATGGACTCGCGCACCTGGCGGGCGCCCTGCAGGTCGATCTCCAGCAGCACGGGCTCGCCGCGCTCCAGCTTCTCCAGGACCGCGGAGCGCGGCGTGCCGTAGCGGTTGCCCGCGAACACGGCCCACTCCAGCAACTCGCCGTTGGCGATCAGCTTGTCGAACTCGTCGTTGTCGACGAAGTGGTACTGGACCCCGTTCTGCTCGCCCGGCCTCGGGTGGCGGGTCGTCGCCGACACCGAGAGCCAGACCTCGGGGTGCTGCTTCCTCATATGAGCGACGACCGTGCTCTTGCCGACCCCCGAGGGGCCGGAGAGCACGGTCAGCCGCGGACGCTCACTCATGCACCGATTATCCCGGATCGCGGACGATCCCGGGACCACGGGGCACGGTCAGGCGGCACCGCCGCCGAACTCCCGCTCCAGGGAGGCGATCTGGTTGGTTCCGAGACCACGGACACGCCGGCTCTCGCTGATACCGAGCCGCTCCATGATCTGCTTGGCCCGAACCTTGCCGACGCCCGGAAGGGACTCCAGCAGGGCGGAGACCTTCATCTTGCCGATCACGTCGTTGTCAGCCTTGCCGGCCTTGATCACCTCGTGCAGCGAGGCGCCGGAGTGCTTGAGCCGGTTCTTCACCTCGGCGCGCTCCCGGCGAGCCTCGGCGGCCTTGGCGAGCGCGGCGGTGCGCTGTTCAGGGGTAAGGGGCGGAAGAGCCACGCCGTTCACCTCAGGTGTGGATGGAAGGGATTGAACTATGACTGGT
The DNA here is from genome assembly GCF_042726075.1 of Kitasatospora sp. NPDC127035. Taxonomy (NCBI): domain Bacteria; kingdom Bacillati; phylum Actinomycetota; class Actinomycetes; order Kitasatosporales; family Streptomycetaceae; genus Kitasatospora; species Kitasatospora sp. NPDC127035. Next base: position 238,436 of record NZ_JBHXDN010000003.1, read on the forward strand.
TTGGTTCCCAGGACACCGGTCCACAGGGCGAACTCGCCGCCCCTGACCTGCGAGAGCAACGAGTTTCGCGGCTCTTCGATGACCTATCGCCGGACACTACCCGGATTGCGGCGCCGCGTCAGGAAAAGAACACGAAAAGTCCTGGTCAGCCAAGGCCGACCAGGACTTTCCCGGGCAAAATGACCGCGATTGCGGACCTTTGGCGCCACCGATGTGACGGCGCTCACGTCAACTCCTGAGATGGCGCGCCGCCCCGTCGCGCCACTTGCCCGCCCGCCTGCGGACCGTGCCGGGGCGGTTTCGGAGCGACACCGGCCCCGACGGGCGCGCGCGGCGGCGAATCCCGCCGCCTCGGGCGCTACTTGACCGCGTCCGCGTACTCCTGCACGAAACGGTCGGCCGCCGCCCGCAGCGCCTCGACCGAGGGGCCCTGCTTCAGCACGTCGCGGCTCACGCTCGGCACCACGTTGCGCACCGAGTCGCCGAAGACCCGCGGCAGGTCCGCCATGGTCGCGCCCTGGGCGCCGATCCCGGGGGCGAGCAGCGGGCCGTTGATCGCCAGGTCCACCCCGGCGTCGGCCAGGGTCGCACCGACCACCGCGCCGAACGAGCCGAGCGGCTCGGCGCCGGCGTTCTCGGCGGCCAGCTGCCGCAGCACGGAGGCGGCCACCGGCAGGCCGTCGGAGCCGACCGCGCGCTGCACCTCGGCGCCCTCCGGGTTGGAGGTGAGCGCCAGCGCGAAGACGCCCGCGCCGTGGGCCGTGGCCAGGTCCAGCGCCGGGCGCAGCGAGCCGAAGCCCAGGTAGGGGCTGACGGTGACGGCGTCGGAGAAGAGCGGGCTGCCGGGCGCGAGGAACGCCTCGGCGTAGGCGGCCATGGTGGAGCCGATGTCCCCGCGCTTGGCGTCCATCAGGACCAGCGCGCCGGCCGACCGGGCCTCCTCGACGGACTTCTCCAGGACGGCGACGCCCCGGGAGCCGAAGCGCTCGAAGAAGGCGGCCTGCGGCTTGAGCACGGCCACCCGGCCGGCCAGGGCCTCGACCACGGTGCGGCTGAAGGTCTCCAGGCCCGCGACGGAGTCCTCCAGGCCCCAGGCGGCGAGCAGGGAGGCGTGCGGGTCGATGCCGACGCAGAGCTGGCCGCGGGTGTCGAGGGCGTGGCGCAGCCGGGCGCCGAAGGGGGCGAGGGTCATGACGTCCTTCCGGGGAGGTGAGGGGGGTTCAGGCGGCCTTGGGCGCGTCGACCGCGCTGCCGACGGCGGCGGCCAGGTTGCGGAAGCCGCCGGCCCGGACGCGGGCGGAGAGGCCCTTGTGGATGCGGCGGCACCAGAACGGGCCCTCGTAGATGAAGGCGCTGTAGCCCTGGACCAGGTCGGCTCCGTGGATGATCCGCTGCCAGGCGTCCTCGGCGGTCTCGATGCCGCCGACGGAGACCAGGACGAGCCGGCCCTCGGTGCGGGCGCGCAGCCGCTGGAGGACCTCCAGCGCGCGGCCCTTGAGCGGGGCGCCGGAGAGGCCGCCCATGCCGATCTCCTCGACCCGGTCCGCGGGGGTGCGCAGGCCCTCGCGGCCGATCGTGGTGTTGGTGGCGATGATGCCGTCGAGGCCCAGCTCCAGGGCGAGGTCGGCGACGGCGTCGACGTCCTCGTCGGCCAGGTCGGGGGCGATCTTGACCAGCAGCGGCACGCGGTGCGGGGTGGTCCGGTCGGCGGCCTCGCGGACGGCGCCGAGCAGCGGGCCGAGGTGCGAGACGGCCTGGAGGTTGCGCAGCCCGGGGGTGTTCGGCGAGCTGACGTTGACCACCAGGTAGTCGGCGTACCGGGCGAGCCGCTCGGTCGACTTGACGTAGTCGGCGATCGCGTCGGCCTCCTCGACGACCTTGGTCTTGCCGATGTTGACGCCGACGACCGGGGTCGAGGTGGTGTGCGGGCGGGCGGCCAGCCGGGCGGCGACCCGGGCCGAGCCCTGGTTGTTGAAGCCCATCCGGTTGATCAGGGCGCGGTCCTCGACCAGCCGGAAGAGCCGCGGGGCCGGGTTGCCGGGCTGGGCCTCACCGGTGACGGTCCCGATCTCGACGTAGTCGAAGCCGAGCATCGACAGGCCGTCGATGCCGACGCCGTTCTTGTCGAAGCCGGCCGCGAGGCCGAACGGGCCGGGCAGGTCGAGGCCGAGGGCGCCGGTGTGCAGCGCGCGGTCGCGGGGGGCCAGCACCAGCCGGACCAGGCCGCGCAGGCCGGGCACCGAGGAGGCGAGCCGGACCCAGAAGAAGGCGAGGTGGTGGGCCTTCTCCGGGTCCATCTTCTTGAAGACGAGGTCGAACAGCAGCTTGTACACAAAGTCCTCCCAGGGCATGGAAGTGGGGGGCACCCGGCGGTACTGGTGCCCCCCACTGCGGTGGTGCTACTTGGCGCGGCCGGCGTTGATCAGCTCGGCGTGCTCCTGGAGCGACATGACGCCGACCTCGTCGCGCAGCAGCCGGTCGATGCCCTGGACGGCGGCGCCCATGGCCTGCACGGTGGTCAGGCAGGGCACCGAGCGGGCGACGGCGGCGGTGCGGATCTCGTAGCCGTCGAGGCGGCCGCCGGTGCCGTACGGCGTGTTGATGATGAGGTCGATCTCGCCGTCGTGGATCAGCTGGACGACGGTCCGCTCGCCGTTCGGGCCCTCGCCCTCGCTGTGCTTGCGCACCACGGTGGCGGGGATGCCGCCGCGCTGGAGCACCTCGGCGGTGCCGGCGGTGGCGAGGATCTCGAAGCCCAGGCTGGCCAGCGCCCGGGCCGGGAAGACCAGGTTGCGCTTGTCCCGGTTGGCGACCGAGATGAAGACCTTCCCCTTGGTGGGGAGGGCGCCGTAGGCGCCGGTCTGGGATTTGGCGTAGGCGGTGCCGAAGACCTTGTCGATGCCCATGACCTCGCCGGTGGAG
>NZ_JBHXDN010000004.1:0-61989 GCF_042726075.1 Kitasatospora sp. NPDC127035
CCGGGCGCCCCCCCACCCCCCCCCCGCGGCCCCCGCCCCCCCGCCCGCCCCCGGCGCCCCGCCCCGCCCCGGCCCCCCGGGGGGCCGGGGGCGCTCCCGGGGCCGCGATCGTCGGCGGGGCCGAGCGACGCGGGGGCTCAGGAGGGCGGGTCGTCCGGGCGGACGCGGTCCAGCAGGGGCAGGAGCTCCAGCGGCGCGCCCGGGTAGCGGGTCGCGGCCAGTTCCCCGTACGCGGCGCGGTTCCCGTCCACGACACGGGCCAGCAGCACCGCGAACGGGCGGTCCTGCGCGGCGGCGAGGCCCCGCACGAGCTCGACGGGCGGGTCCACGGGTGGGGTCCGTTGCCCGGAGGGGGTGCTCCCGGAGGGGGTGTTCCCGGAGGCGGGGAACGGGTCTTCCGGCGGTGCGGCGGAGTGGCGGGGACAGGAGGTCCGGACAAACGTTCGGTCTCGTTCGCGGGCCCGGTCAGGACGACGCGCCGGCCTGCTTCGGTCCTTGCCTCGGGCGCTGCTCCGGGCCTTGCTCCGGGCCCTGCTCGGACCCGGCGGCCGGTGCGGCCGGTGCGGCCGAGAGGAGTTCGCAGTCGGTGAAGTTCATGCAGCCGCAGGCGAGACAGGCGGCGACGGCGGCGCGCAGCTGCTGCGTCTCGCGGACGATTCGGTCGAGTTCGGGCAGCTTGCGTTCGGCCAGCTCGCGCCACTGACGAGTGGCGCCCCGGTCGGGGGCGTCGTCCAGGAGCCGGCGGATCTCGGCGAGCGTGAAACCGGCGCGCCGGGACATCCGGATCAGCGCGAGGCGCCGCAGCGTCGCGGCGGGCCAGACCCGGCGACCGCCCTCACGGCGGGCGGCCGGCAGCAGCCCGAGGCTCTCGTAGTAGCGCAGTGCGGACGGCCGCAGCCCCGCCTGCCGGGCCAGCTCCCCGATGGCCAGGTACCGCACGGCATTCCTCTCGGACCGGCTTGACTTCAAGCGCGCGTGAACCGCTTGCCTGGCCCGCATGATCTCATCTGCCCTGCGCTCCAGGCTGCCCCGGGACTACCGGCCGCTGTTCGAACGGCGCGGACCGTTCCGGCGGCTGCTGCCCGCCTTCGCGGTGTCCGACCTCGGCGACGGAATGAGCGTGGTCGCGGTGGCGTGGCTCGCGCTGCAACTGGCCCCGCCCGGCGGTTCCGGCCTGCTGGTGGGCGCGGCCGTCGCCGCCTACGTCCTGCCGGGCGCCGCCGGCGGGCTGCTGCTCGGCCGGTGGCTGCGCGGCCTGCCCGCGCGGCGGCTGATCCGGGCCGACGCCTGGACCAGGGCCGTCCTCCTCGGCTGCGTCCCCCTCGCGTGGGCGCTCGGGGTGCTCGGCCCGGCGCTCTACTTGGCGCTGCTCGCCGGCTCGTCCCTGCTGCACGCGTGGGGCAGCAGCGCCAAGTACGCGTTGGTGGCCGAGGCCGTGCCGCCCGGGCAGCGGCTGGCGGCGAACGTCCTGCTGAGCACGAGCACCTGGGTCGCCACCGTCGCCGGACCGGCGCTCGCCGGGGCGCTGGCGGTGGCCGTCGCCCCGGCCTGGCTGATCGGGCTGGACGCGCTCTCCTTCGCGGTCCTGGCCGTCCTGGCCGTCCGCTCGGGCCGTCCGGACGGCAGGGAAGTGGGCCGGGAGGAAGAGGGCCGGGAGGACGGCGTGGCGGCGGCAGTGGCGCCGCCCGCCGGACCGCGTCGCTCGGGCGAGGGCCTGCGCGTCCTGCGGACCCGGCCCGGGCTGCTCGGACTGCTGGCGTTGACCTGGTTGTTCAACCTGTTCTACGGCCCGGTGGAGGTCGCCCTGCCGCTGTTCGTCGGGCAGGACCTGCACGCCGGACCGGGGCTCCTCGGCCTCTACTGGACGGCCTTCGGCCTGGGGGCGGCGCTCGGCACCCTGGCCGTCGGCGCGCTGCGGCGGCTGCCGGTGTGGCCGATGCTGCTGGGCATCGTCGCCGCCCACGGCCTGGCCATGCTGCCGTTCGCCCTGCACGGGCCGAGCTGGCCCTCGGTCGTCGGCTTCGCCCTGGCCGGGGTGGTCTACGGGCCGTACAGCGCGCTGGCGCTCAGCCTGTTCCAGGACGGTGTGCCGCCGGCCGCCCTGACCGCCGTGCTGGCCCTGCGCGCCTCCGTCCTGCTGACGGCGGGCCCGGTGGGCACCGCGCTGGGCGGCCCGCTGACGGCCGTCCTCGGCCCGCGCCAGGTCCTGGTGGGCGCGGGCCTCGCCATGGCCGCCGTAGCGGTCGGCGCCGCCGTGGTGAGGGTCCGGTCCCTGGCGAGGGGGCGGATCCCGTCGCCGGCAGGGCTCCTGAGGCAGGAGACGCGGTAGCGGTCCCGCTGCGGTCAGGGACGCCGGGTACCGCCCCGCACAGGACGTCGGACCGGTCGACTTCCTGTGCGGGGTCTTTCCGGACGGTTCGTGGCCGGGGCAACCCGCCGGGCTCCACAGCGACGGTGACGGCGGCCCGTCGGCGGTGTGTCGGTCCTCGCAGAGCGCACGACGGAGGCGGCTTGCGCCGGTAGTCGGCCGGTCCGACCTCCTGTGCGGGATCCTGCGCTGATCAGGGTGATCGGTGGGGGCGAACGGCTGGAGGCTGCGCGGGTGCTGCTGCTCGGGCGGCGTCGAACAGCGGGAAGCCGACGGGTGCCCGGGCATGGGCGCACGGCCGTGAGTGCCGGCCCCGACGGACGAGCTCGCGTGTGGAGTCCGACGGCGCGGGGCCGGGTACCGGGGAGGGGGGAACGACTCACCAGGGGGAGCGGGATGGCCTATCGCGGTTTGATCGTCGACTTCGCGGGCGTGCTGAGCACTCCGCTCGGACTGTCCGTGCGGGCGTGGTGCGATCGGCAGGGGCTGCCGTCGGACGCGTGGCGCCGCGCGCTCGTGGACGACCCGGCGGGGCGGGCGCTGTACGTGGAGCTGGAGTTGGGCCGGATCTCGCAGGCGGAGTGGAACCTGCGGACGGCGGAACTGCTGGGCGGGATCGAGCACGAGGACCTGATGGGCCGGGCCCACGCGGAGGTGCGGGCCGTGCCGGAGATGGTGGCCCTGGTGGAGTCGGCGCGACGGGCGGGGCTGGCGGTGGCGCTGCTGTCCAACTCGTACGGGGTGGATCCGTACAACCCGTACGTGGCCACCGGGGTGTGGGATCTGTTCGACGTGCAGGTGATCAGCGGGGACGTGGGGTTGGCCAAACCCGACCCGGAGATCTTCCGCCTCACGCTGGACAGGATGGGGCTGGCGGGCGAGGACTGCGTCTTCGTGGACGACTACCCCGCGAACCTCCTTCCGGCGGAGGAGTTGGGGATCACCACGGTGCACGCCGACGGTCCGGCGGCGGCGAGCCGGGCGGCGGGGATCCTGGGTCTGGCGCCGGGGCAGTGAGACGGGGGGCGTCCCGGGCGCGCGCCGCCGGAGGGGGCGGTCACCTGTTCGGCGCGGCGGCTTCGAGCGCGTCCAGGGAGCCGGACATGACGGTGCGCAGGTGCTGTGTGAGGCGTTCGGCCGGCCAGTCCCACCAGGCCAGAGCGAGCAGGCGGGCGACGTCGGGTTCGCTGTAGCGGGTGCGGATGAGTCCGGCCGGGTTGCCGCCGACGATGCCGTAGTCGGGGACGTCGTCGACGACGACGGCGCCGGACGCGACGACGGCGCCGTGGCCGATCCGGACTCCGGGCATCACCATGGCGCCGTAGCCGATCCAGACGTCGTTGCCGACGACGGTGTCGCCCCGGCCGGGGAGACCGGTGAGGAGGTCGAAGTGTTCGGCCCAACTGCCGCCCATGATGGGGAACGGGAAGGTCGACGGGCCGTCCATGCGGTGGTTGGCGCCGTTCATGATGAACCGCACGCCGGTGCCCAGCGCGCAGAACTTGCCGATGACCAGCTTCTCCGGACCGTAGTGGTACAGGACGTTGCGGGTCTCGAAGCCGGTGGCGTCGTCCGGGTCGTCGTAGTAGGTGTAGTCGCCGACCTCGATCAGGGGGGACGTCACCAGCGGCTTCAGGAGGACCACGCGGGGTTGCTCGGGCATCGGGTGAAGGGTCGAAGGATCCGGCAGGGCGGAACTCACGGCAGCACTACTCCGATCACGGGCGGGGACGACGTGTCCGTGATCGTAACCTTCGTGTGCCACCCGACCGGGGGCCGGCCTGCTGGGTTGGTCAGGTGTGGGTGGGGAGTTCGCCGGTGTGGATGGCGGTGATGAAGGCCCGCCAGGCGTCGAGGGTGAAGGCGAGGACCGGTCCGTCGGGGTCCTTGCTATCCCGGACAGGGATGAGGCCCGTGAGACCGTCGGCTATCTCGATGCAGTCGCCTTGGCCATTGCTGTAGGTGCTCTTGCGCCACTGGATGGGTTCGAAGGTCTGCTTCATGTCTCGTACTCCTCTGCGACTTTCCTCAACCATGTGACGGACTTCTCGGGCTGCACGGACGAAGCCATGAGACGAAGGAACGTGTCCTCATGGCGCGCGACCTCGGTCGGCCGTTCCGTGTAGGTGCTGCTGGTCGTTGCCTCGGAGTAGGCCACGCTGCCAGGGATGTCGCTGAACGACAGCACAGAGAACGACGCTCCCATGGCCGCGTGTGCTCCGGCTGAAAACGGGAGGACCTGGATGGTGATGTTGGGCTTCTCATCCGCCATGAGCGCGAGATGCCTCAGCTGTGCCGCCATGGCTGGCCCGTTGCCGACGGGTCGCCGTATGACGGCTTCGCCGATGATGGCCCAGAACTGCGGGGGATCCTGTCGATTGAGAATGTGCTGACGGTCCATTCGGAGTGCCACGCGGCGCTCGACCTCTTCTGTGGACTCCGTGGGATTCATCGCTCGGATGACATGTCGGGCGTACGTCTCGGTCTGGAGTAACCCAGGAACCAGCTCACACTGGTATGTCACGATCTTCGTGGCGTCCGTTTCGAATCCGACGTAGGCCCGGAACCAGTCCGGCAATGCATCGCCGTAGGCGTGCCACCAGCCCTGCTGACGACTCTGCCGAGTCAGACTGAGGAACTGTCTCACCTCTTCGGGTGAGCTGATCCCGTAGTGGGCCAACAGCTTCGCCGCGTCACGTTCTTGTAGTGAGACCAGTCCGCTCTCGATGCGACTCAGCTTGGAGGCGGACCAGCCGAGGGCCGCGGCGACATCCTTGGCATTCATCTCGCGTGACGCACGCAACTTGCCAAGCTCACCGCCGAGCCTACGTCGCAGCACGGTCGGACTGCTCACTCGTCACACTCCCTGGCTGTTCGGTTCCTTGCATAGTCTGCCACCCCTTCCAGAGCCTCAACCATGATGGCTGAAGCTGCAATTGCTGGCGACTTGCGCTTGCATGCAATCCATCCTGAGGTGCATGCTACACAGAGTAACTCGACGGATCGTCTGAGTGATCAAGGCGGCTGGTCGCCGGGCATTCCTTTGCCCTCCTGGCCGTCCTCGTGGCAGCACCACGCCTTCAACTCCCTGTACCTGGAAGGTGAATCCGCCATGTCCGGAACCTCCCCCTCTCCCGCCTCTCCGGCCTCCCCCGCCTCCTCCCTCTCCTGCTGGCTGCTGCGCAGCCGGCGTTCGCCCGGGGAGGCCCGGCGGATCCTCGAACGGTTGCTCGCCGACGCCCCCGGCGGCGAGCGCTTCCTCGGCACCGGGCGGCTGCTGGTCACCGAGTTGGTGACCAACGCCGTCGTTCACGGCACGCCGATCGGCCGTCGGGTCCGGCTCGTGCTCCACGTCGACCGGCGGCGCCCGCGGATCGAGGTGCACGATGCGCGTGGGGAGCGCGGTCCCGTGTTCCGCGCCGCCAGCGGGGAGGACGAGTCGGGGCGGGGCATCCTGCTGGTCAAGCTCCTTGCCCGCCGGTGGGGTTGCTGCCCGCGCGACGGCGTCGGCAAGATCGTCTGGGCCGAGGTCGCCCCCGCCGCCGAGCCCGCTCCCGCCTCCGGCGAGTGTGCCGCGTGACGGACCGCCGCCCGGTCACGGCCGAGATCACCGGCGGCATCCTGCCCCCGACCACCTACCCGCTCCTCCCGGGAGCCCTCTCCGCGCTCTGGTTCGCCCTCCAGTTCCGCCCGCTCGGCAGGGCGCAGTGGGAGCGCTTCGAGCGCTACCTGACCGGTCCCGGCGCCGACCGCTTCGTCGCCGAACACCTCACCGGCATCGGCCCGTTGTCGCTCCAGGTCCTGTTGCCGGACGGCGTGCACCACCTGCGCCTGGGCTGGACCGGTGCCGAAGCCCCCGGTGCCGACACCCCCGACACCTCCGGCGCCGCCCGGTAGGCCGTCCCCGTCCCTGGGAGTATGGCCCGATGGACAACACCCCGCGACGGAACATCGGTTCCGGCTCCCCGCTCGAACCCCGCATCGGTTTCTCCCGGGCGGTCCGCAAGGGCCCCTACGTCGCGGTCGCCGGCACCGCGCCCATCGGCGCCGACGGCGCGACCGTGGGCCCGGGCGACGTCCACGCCCAGACCGTGCGCTGCCTGGACATCGCCGAGGCCGCCCTCGCGGAAGCGGGTGCATCGCTCGACGACGTCGTGCGGACCCGCATCATGCTCACGGACGTGAGCCGGTGGGAGGAGGCCGCGCGGGCGCACGGCGAGCGGTTCGCCTCGATCCGTCCGGCCTGCACGTTCGTCGAGGTCTCGCGCTTCATCGACCCCGACTGGCTCGTCGAGATCGAGGTCGACGCCGTCCTCGGCTGACGTCCGGCCGCCACCAGTCGGCCGCCGGCCTCAGGTGCCGACGCCGCCGAGTGCCTGCGTGTGCGGCCTGCATGCCAGCTGTGGTTCGAGGGTCGGGTTCTACGCCGGCCCCGTGGCGAGCAAGACGGGTGGGCGGCGGTGCCCGGCCGGTGGCGACCGGCCGGCGACTGGGGCTCGGCGTGGTTCTGTTCGGCGCACTGGCGGCTGGCGGGGCGCGCGACTGGTGGGGCGTACGGCTGCCAGGGGGGCCGCGATCCAGGCCGGAGAGGGGGCGGCGTGCCCGGCGTGCGGGACCTCGTGAACGGTGGGGGTGGGGCGCCTGGTGGGGGCGGTGTTCTGCTCGGGGCGATGCCGGACCCGGGCGTGGAGGGACCGGGCGGGGCCGGTGGCCCGGCCTCGCTCCCGTGGCGACCCGACCGCCGGTGCAGTGAGCCGCTCCGTTCCCCTGCGCCTCTACTCTGCGCAGGATTTGGCGCTGATCCTGCGCTCGGGGCAAGGGGCAGGTTGCCGATGGTGAGAGTCGGCGGCTCCGGGCGGTCGGGTGCGTGATCTGCGGTGACGGATCTTGTGGGTGCGGCTCCGCAGGGGCGGTACGACGAGCTGGTGGCGGAGGGCCGCTCGCCGGTCGGGGAGATGGGCCGGCGCCAGTTCCGGATCGGGGACATCGCCTTGGAGATCGCCCCGTGCACGCGGTGGGCGGCCACAGCCCGCCGGTGGTGGAGGGGCCGACCACGGTGGCGCCGACGGGGAGGCGGGCCGGCGTCGATCCCGGTGCCGTCGACGACGGCCCCGGTGGAAGCGGCGCGGATGTGTAACGGATCGTCAGGGCTGGTGCCTCTCTTAGGCGGGGGCGCGATCACGCCGATGGCGCCCCCGCGATGCGACACCTACCGAGGAATCTGGGGATCGACACATGAGGCGAGTACGAAACTGGGCCGTGGCCGCACTGGCGGCTACCGTGCTGACGGCGGCGACGGCCACCGGGGCCACCGCGGCCGGGGCGCCGGAAGCCGACGGTGTGCAGGTGGACGGCGCGCGGGGGGCTGGGGCGCGCTTCGCGCCGGCGAAGCTGCCGTTCGAGGACGCGGTGCTCAGCTCCGGTGCGCAGCTCGACGCCCGCACCACTTGGGCGGCCGGCTTCCGGATCACCGGGGCCGACCAGGCGCCGCGGTTCACCCCGGTGGTCGCGGAGCGGGTGGGAGGGAACGGTGAATGGCGTGAACTCCCGGCCCCCACCACAGACTTCATCGGCCGGGCGACGGCGGTGGCGGGCAGTTCGCCGCGCGACGCCTGGCTCGTGGGCGATCGCGATCGGCGCACCGGCCGGATCCTCGCCCAGCACTGGGACGGCACCGCGTGGACCAGCACCACCGTCGAGGCGCCGCCCGGCGAGATCGGCTCCCTCCATCTGCTCGGCGCCTCCGCGCCGCGGCCGGGCCGGGCCTGGGCGGTCGGTCGTGCGGCGGTCGTCACCTCCCGGACCCCGGGGCCCGTCCCCGGGAGCGAATCGGTGGAGTACAGGACCACCGGACTGATCGAACGTTGGGACGGTACCGCCTGGCACCGGCTCGCCGCTCCCGAGATCGACGGGGACTGGTGGCTCAGCTCCGTCACCGAGATCGCGCCGGACGACGTCTGGGCGGTCGGGAACACCGCCTACCCCGACGACCGGCCCGTCCTGCTGCACTACGACGGCCGGGACTGGACCAGGGTCACCGCCCCCGCCTTCACCGGGCTCTACGGCGAGTACCAGAGCGTTGCGGCCAACGGGCCCGACGACGTGTGGGTGGTGGGCCGGGCCGTCCTCACCGACAAGGACCGCGGCCACCCGCTGGTCGCCCACTACGACGGCCGCTCCTGGAGCACGGTGGCCGCCCCGGAGGGCGTGGCCGGCAAGCTGTGGTCGGTCACCGCCGTCCCGGGCGGCATGGCCGCCGTCGGCTGGGACGCGAGCGGCGGGCCGGACCGGCCGCTCGGCCTGCGCTTCACCCACGGCCGCTGGGAGACGCTCGACCTCTCCGTGCCCGGCTACTCCGACCTGTCCTACCAGGCGGTGGTGGCCGGGCCGGGCGGCCGGTTGACCGCTGTGGGCGCCGGCACCACCCCGAAGTCGTCGACCTACCAGCCGATGGTGCTCACCGGCCGCAGGTGACGCCGTCCCGCTCCCGTGCCCGGCCCGGGCACGGGAGCGGGGAACGCGCGGACCTGAATGTCCCGTCTCATTCGATCTTGCTCATGAGCAAGGCCGTGACCTGCGCGGATGCAACGGCATGTGAGATGGGTTCAGGTGGAAGTCTCAGATGCCGTTGCCTCTCAGATGCACTTCGCGGCGGGTGTCTCAGTTGACGATGTCGGTTGCTGCGACTCTCGGTGTGTTGTCGGGTGCTGGACTGGTTCCGGCTCGGAAAATCGTTCGCCAACCCGGGGTCTGTGGGCCGAGACTGATGAGCCCATCACAGCGGACGGAAGAGCGGCCAGCACTGACGTACAACCGAGACACCTTGCCCTTCCCCGAGAACCTCGTGCCCCGAGCCCCTGATCCGGGCATGCACCACTGGGAGGGTCTCGACCCGGACCGTCACCCGTTCACCTGGGACGACGACGAGGAAGCCTTTCTTTGCGCGCTGGTGCGCGAGTGGGTGCCACCCGTGCTCTCCGGCATGAGGGGTCACTGGGAGGGCGAGTACTGGTGTGCAAGCCAGGTGGACGCGATCATCCGGGAGCGGTACGGGAACTGGGCTCAGGGATGGAACTGGTGCTACCGGTACGGCGGGCCCATTGGCAGCTGGGTCACCGGGGCAAGCTCGGTGACGACCCCTGATGAGACTGCGGCAAGCGTCGTGGCCGCGCTGTTGGAGTGGCGGGAGTGGTTGGAGAGGATGGCTCAGCGCTTCGCGGAGCTGGCGCCGCCACCAGAAGCCTCTCCCGAGGATCGCAGCTGGCATCTGGAGCGGGCCTGCGTCCGGCTCGTGACACTCGCGCTGGACTCGGGAGCGGAAGGCGGTTGGCACGGGCAGGCCGCGCGGGTCCTGCGCTGGTTCCTCACCACCACCGGCATGGGGCAGGCCGAGGCTGAGCAAGCGGTGGAGAGCGCGATCGGCGGCCGGTTCAAGAGCTGGGTCGCCCCTGGACGGACGCTGATCGAATCTGTCGGCGAGGACCTCGCCACCGGCCTGACCGGCCATGCCCCCTATCGGGACCACCGTGAGCGGGCGGCCCTGGAGGATCTCCATGACCGCTATTGACAGTCTTTCGACCTGGCTGCGCGTGCGCCGCGAGACCGACTGGCAGCAAGCACCCGCTCTGCGGCGGGGGTTGACTGCGCGCGATGGGTTCCGGGCGTGGTGTGAAGGGCCAGTCCGCCAGCGCGACGCTGTCCGCGCCGAGCGCCTGCTCGCCGCCCACACTCTGGCCTGCGCCGATGCTGCACGCCGCGCCCCGCTGGACTTCGCCCTCCTGGCCAGCTGGCAGCGCGAGGTCCTCGGCGGGGTGGAGGTGCCATTCCGTGCGGCGGACGCCTATGCGAAGGCCGGCCGCGAGCGCTATGGCCTCACGTCACGGACCCAGGCTGACTTCGCCGCCTGCCTGTACGAGGCGACCGACCAGGGTCTCCCGCTGGCGGCCCGCGCGGCCCGCGCGTACCTCGACGTGGCGTTCTTCCATCCTTTCACCGACGGCAATGCCCGCTCGGCCCTGCTGGCCTTGGTCCACGTCCTGGCCCGCGAGGACATAGTCCTCTCGGAGGTCGGCCCTCTCCAAACAATCCGCTACGCGGACGACCCGGCGGGCGTCGCTGACCTGGCCACTCTCATCGGCGTGCTCAACCGCCGCCGATGCTGAAGTTCATCAGCATCGGCAGCCCCCCGGCGGCAGGTCACGTGGTCGACGCGGACGGACGCCCGCCCGATCACCGTACCCGGACACCCGCCGTGCACGGACGGCCGAGGCGGCGCGGTGGGGCCGTGTGGCAGTGAGGCAGCGGGGCGGAGGCCGTCAGGTGAGGTGCCGCAGGTAGGCCTCCGGGCGTTCGAGGTAGCGGCGCCAGTGGTCGACGAGGGCGAGGTCCTGCCAGCGGGTGGGCCGGATGCCGTGCTCGCCGACCTCCAGGACCGCCGCGTCCGGGGTGGCGGCCAGGATCGGGGAGTGGGTCGCGCAGACCACCTGCGCGCCGGACCGGCCCAACTCCTGGAGCAGGGCGACCAGCCGCAGGCTGGAGGTGAACGAGAGCGCCGCCTCCGGTTCGTCCAGCACGTACAGGCCGGGCCCGCGGAACATCGACTCGAAGACGGTGAGGAACCCCTCGCCGTGGCTCATCAGGTCGGTGCGCTCCTCCCAGTAGCCGGGCCATCCCTGCTTCTCGGCCATCATCCGCATCGCCGACTCCGCCCGCAGGAAGAACCCGCGCCGCCCGGAGCGCGGGCCGGAGGCCATGGCGAGGCCGCGCGGGGTGTACTCCAGGCGCAGGCGATCGCCGAGGGCGCTCCTCGCGCGCGGCGACGCGTACCGGGAACCGCCGCGCCCGCCGTACGAGTCGAGGCCGAACGCCTCGGCCACCGCCTCGACGACGGTCGACTTGCCGCTGCCGTTCTCGCCGACCAGGAACGTCACCGGCGCGGGCAGGGTGACCCCCGCCCCGACGAGCGCGCGCACGCACGGGACCGTCCACGGCCACGCGTCGCGGTCGTCCGCGCCGAGCAGCTGCGGGTGGACGCGTAGGCGTTCGACGATCATGCGGGGCCTCTCCGGGAAGTGCCCGACCGCCGTCGGAAGCTCGGTGGCCGTACGTCCGAGCCTAGGCGGCGGGTACGACACTCCGGGGTGGGACGGGGCCGCACGTCGGCGGCTACGACCGGCGCAGCCCCAACTCTCCCGCGCGCAGGCCGGCCTGGAAGCGGGAGCCGGCTTCGAGCCGTGCCATCAGCTCGGCCACCCGCCGCCGGTAGGTGCGCAGCGAGAGGCCGAGCCGCCGGGCCGCCACCTCGTCGGTGAGCCCGGAGGCCAGGGAGCGGAGGATCGTGCGGCCGTCCGCGTCGAGGTGCGGGACGTCGCCGGACAGGTAGGCGTCGAGGTCGACGGCGCTGTCCCAGACCGCTTGGACCAGCGCGTGCACGCCGTCGATCAGGGCCTGCGACGTGGTCACGGTGTACTCGCGGCCGGCGGGGTTCTCCCGTCCGGCCAGGATCATCACCCGCCGGTCGATGAGGATGGTCTCGTGCGGCAGCGGTGAGCCGCTGATCCGGACGAGGGCGCCCGCGCCCTGCACCAGCCGCAGGTGGACGCGGGCCTCCTCGTCGGCGAGGGCGACCGGGCTGAGGAGCTTGCGGGTGGTGAAGCCGGGTGCGGCGGTGTCCTTCGGCCGGGTCCGGACCGCGGCCCTCGCCTCCGGCCGGGACCACGTGCGGAGGTCCCTGGCCGCGCACAGGAACTCGGTCTGCGCGGACTCGAAGAGATGGCCGGCGCGCGCGGTCAGTTCCGCGTCGCCGTGGACCGAGAACACCTGCTCGTTGCGCATCCGTCCAGTCTGGCAGCAACTGGCCACGGTCTCGCCGGGGTTCGTGGCGGCGGACAGCATGGCACGCATGACGACCACGACGTTCCCGCTCGGCGGCGACCTCCCTGTCAACCGGCTCGGCTTCGGCGCGATGCGCCTCGCCGCCGGCACGTTCGACGGCCCGCCGAGAGATCCGGCGACCGGTGTCGCGGTGCTCCGGCGCGCCGTCGAGCTGGGCGTGAACCACATCGACACGGCCGGCTTCTACAACCGCGGCGCGGTGCGCGCGAACGAACTGATCCGCAGGGCCCTGGCCCCGTACCGGGACGACCTGGTGATCGCGACCAAGGTCGGTCCGCTGCCCGGTCCGGACGGCGTGCCGATCGGGCAGGCGGGGCCCGGCGACCTGCGCGGCCTGGTGGAGGCGGACCTGCGGGCCCTCCGGCTGGACCGGCTGGACCTGGTCTACCTGCGGGTGGGCGGGCTGACCGGGCCGGGCACCGAGTCGATCGCGGAGCGGTTCGCGGTCCTCGCCGGGCTCCGCGAGCAGGGGCTGATCCGGCACCTGGGCGTGAGCAACGTCGACGCCGCCCAGCTCGCCGAGGCGCGGGCGGTCGCGCCCGTCGCGGCGGTGCAGAACTCGTTCGAGAACGGCCCGGGACTGCTGGCCGCCTGCGAGGCGGCGGGTATCGCGTACGTGCCGTACTTCCCGCTCGGCGGGGGTTGGGTCCCGCTCGACCTCGAACGGCTCGGCCGGGTGGCCGCCCGGGTGGGCGCGACCACGTCGCAGGTGGCGCTCGGCGCGCTGCTGGCGTCCTCGCCGTCGGTGCTGGCGATTCCGGGTACCGGGTCGCTCGACCACCTGGAGGAGAACCTCGCGGCGGGCGGTCTGGTGCTCGGTGCGGAGGACCTGGCCGAGCTGCGCGCCTGACCGGGGGCACGGGGCGCGTCCCGGACTGCGGCTGCGCGGGCTCCCGTGGCTCGGGGTGGTCCCGTGGCGCAGGGTGGTCCTGCGGATCCGGGTGTTCCTCCGTCCGCGCGGCCGGTCCCGGGGCGGTGGCGGCTTCCGGTCGATGAGCGGGCGGCGGGGCGTGGGATGCGCGACCCGCGCGCCCCGCCCGGCCCGGTGCGTCCCGCCCGTTCCCGCCGTGCGGCGCGGTGCCGGGGAACGCGGCAGCCGGCGGCGGGTGCTGGCGACAATTCCCCTGTCATATGCGGAACTTCACGGTCCCTCCCTAGAGTCGCCGAGGCGTCTCCGGCGGGGCGCCCTCGCCGGAGCGCCGTCCGGCCGCGGGTCGCAGCGGCACATCACCACCGACAAACGAGGGCGGAACCATCGTGCGTGGGAACACCAGGGGCAAGAGGGTCGGGATCGCGGGCTGTCTGCTGGCCGGGATCGCGGCGGCGGCCGTCGTCACGGCCCCGGCCGCCGAGGCGCGGACCGCGTCCCCGACCCGGACCGAGGGCGTGAACTGCAGCACCGGGAGCTTCGGCTCGGACGGTAACCAGTGGTACTACAACATCTCCTGCTCGGCCTGGGGCACGAGCAAGTGGTGGGTGAACATCAGCTGCTCCGACGGCACCACCCGCACCTCCGGCCCGAACACGGTCTTCATGAACGTGCGGGTCTACTGCCCGCCGAACACCACACCGATCCAGGGTTGGGTGACCTACACCGCCTGACCCGGGACCGGCCCGGGCGACCGGGCCCGCCCGGGCCGGTCTGCGCCGCCGCCCCGCTCGGGGTGGCGGCGCAGCACGTCGGCGGGCCGACCTGCGGTCGTCACTCCGTGAGCTCCCGCGCGGCCGGCTCGGGGCCGGTGGCGGGGTCGCGGGTGAGGAGGTAGCGGGCGCCGGGGCCGCCGGCGGCGGCGCGGTCGCCGGCGTTGTAGAGGGAGCAGCGGGTGAGCGAGAGGCAGCCGCAGCCGATGCAGCCGGTGAGCTTGGCCTTCAGGCGTTCCAGTTCGGCGATCTGCTCGTCGATCCGGCTCTGCCAGGACTGGGCGACGCCGTCCCACTCGGCGCCGCTGGGCGCGCGGCGCTCGGGGAGGCGGTCGAGGGCGACCTTGGCCTCGTCGAGGGAGAGGCCGACCCGCTGGGCGGCGCGGACGAAGGCGATCCGGCGCAGGGCGCCGCGGGCGTAGCGGCGCTGGTTGCCGGTGGTGCGGGTGGCGTGGATCAGCCCCATCCGCTCGTAGTAGCGCAGGGCGGAGGTGGCGAGGCCGCTGCGTTCGGAGAGCTGGCCGATGGTGAGGAGGTCGTGGCGGCCCGGGGGGTTGACGGTCATGGGATCACTGTAGCGGCTTGACTTGAAGTCGACTTCAAGTTGGAGCATCGTGGTCATGACGACGAGCACCCTCCCCGCCATCCCCACCGCCACCACCACTCCCACCGCCGGTTTCGCGGACCTGCCGGGCCTGATGGCCCTGATGACCGGCGACGAGAAGCACGGGCCGGCCGCCACCTCCACCCTCGACGCCCTCTGGGTGCTCTACGACCGGGTGCTGCGGGTCTCCCCGGCCACGGCCGAGGAGCAGGACCGCGACCGCTTCCTGCTCTCCAAGGGGCACGGCCCGATGGCGTACTACGCGGTGCTCGCCGCCAAGGGGTTCATCGCGCCGGAGGTGCTGCCGAGCTTCGGCGCGTACGACTCGCCGCTCGGCCACCACCCGGACCGGATGCTGATCCCCGGGGTGGAGATCAGCTCCGGGTCGCTCGGGCACGGGCTGCCGCTGGGGGTCGGCACGGCGCTCGGGCTGCGTGCCCAGGGGCTCACCGACCCGGTGGTCTGGGTGCTGATCGGGGACGCCGAGTTCGACGAGGGGTCGAACCACGAGGCGGTGGCCTTCGCCGGTGCGTACGGGCTGGACCGGCTGAACGTCCTGGTGATCGACAACTCCTCCGCCACGCACGGCAGGGAGGGCGGCATCGCGGCCCGGTTCGCCGTCGAGGGCTGGTCGGCCGAGACGGTGGACGGGCGGGACCACGAGGCGCTGTACGCGGCGTACACCGCCGAACACCCCGGCCGCCCGCGGGTCGTGGTGGCCCGGGTGGAGCCGAAGGACTCCTGACCGCCGCCCCGGCCCTCCTCCCCGCCCCCGCACCCGCCGCCGCTCCGCACCCCCGGAACCACACCCGCACGACCCCGCCCCGAACGACCCCGCCCCGAACCACCCCGAACGGTAAGGAATCCCGACCGATGGACACCATGCGCGACCGCTTCGTCGACCTCACCGCCCGTCTGCTGGAGGACGACCCGCGATTGGCCGTCGTCCTGGCCGACGTCAGCGCCGCCGGCTTCACCGGGGCGGCCCGGCGCCACCCCGACCGCGTGATCAACGTGGGCATCCGGGAGCAGCTGCTGATCGGCGCGGCCGGCGGCCTGGCGCTCGCCGGGATGCGGCCGATCGCGCACACCTTCGCCAGCTTCCTGGTGGAACGCCCCTTCGAGCAGGTCAAGTTGGACCTGGTGCACCAGAGCGTCGGGGCCGTGCTGGTGAGCGCGGCCGGCTCGTACGACTGGCCGGCCGGCGGGCGTACCCACATGGCGCCGGGCGACGTCGCGCTGCTGGACACCCTCCCGGGCTGGACGGTCCACGTGCCCGGCCACCCGGACGAGGCGGAGCTGCTGCTGCGGCACGCGGTGGCGGACGGCGACCGCAACGTGTACGTCCGGCTCTCGGGGCACCGCAACGAGCACGCGGTGCCGGTCGAACCGGGCCGCTTCACCACCGTGCGCCGGGGCGCCAAGGGCGTGGTGCTCGCGGTCGGCCCGATGCTGGACGCGGTCCTGGCGGCCACCGCCACCCTGGACGTCACCGTGCTGTACGCGGCGACCGTGCGGCCGTTCGACGCGGCCGGGCTGCGGGCCGCCACCGAGCAGCACGCGGACGTGGTGCTGGTCGAGCCCTACCTGGCGGGGACCTCCGCCAACGAGGCGCACGACGCGCTCGCCGACCGCCCGCACCGCGTGCTGGCCCTCGGCGTGCCGCGCAGGGAGCACCGGCAGTACGGGTCGATCCCGGAGCACCTGGCCGCGTACGGCCTGGACGCGGCCTCGCTGCGGGAGCGGATCGGCACGTTCCTCTGGTGAGGCCGGGTCACAGGCGGAGCAGCGCGACCGAGTCGGGCTCCAGCGTGAGGCCGTCGCCCGCCACCGCGTACCCGCCGTAGCCGGCCACCACCTCCGCCTCGCCGCCGAGCGGCACCGCGACGGGCGCCGTGCCCAGGTTGACCGCCGTCCGGTACCGGCCCCGGTGCACCACCAGCCACCCCGCGGCGTCGTCGAACTCGGCCCGGACCGCCGCGAGATCGGGGTCGGAGAGCTCCGGCGCCCCGCGGCGCAGGCGGATCAGCGTCCGGTACCAGTCGAGCAGTCCGGCGTGCGGTCCGCTTCGCGGTTCGGTCCAGTCGAGGACGGAGCGCAGCACGGTGGCGGGCTCCTGCGGGTCCGGTACGGCCTCCGCGGCCCAGCCGTGTTCGGCGAACTCCCGTCGGCGGCCCCGGCGGACGGCCTCGGCGAGGTTCGGGTCGGTGTGGTCGGTGAAGTACTGCCAGGGGGTGGCGGCGCCCCACTCCTCGCCCATGAACAGCATCGGGGTGAACGGCGAGGTGAGCACCAGTGCGGCGCCGCAGGCGAGCCGGCCGGGGGAGAGGGTGGCGGAGATCCGGTCGCCGAGCGCCCGGTTGCCGACCTGGTCGTGGGTCTGGAGGTAGCCGAGCAGCCGGTGCCCGTGGGCGGGCGGGAACGGGCGGCCGTGGTGGCGCCCGCGGAACGAGGACCAGGTGCCGTCGTGGAAGTACCCCCGGGTGAGCGTCCGGGCGACCGCCACCAGCGGGGTTTCGGCGAAGTCGCCGTAGTAGCCCTGGGATTCGCCGGTCAGGGCGCAGTGCAGGGCGTGGTGGAAGTCGTCGCTCCACTGGGCGGCGAGGCCCTGGCCGCCGGCCTCGCGCGGGGTGGTGGTGCGCGGGTCGTTGAGGTCGGACTCGGCGATCAGGAACAGCGGCCGGTTGGTGGCCGTGGCCAACCGGTCGACCTCGGTGGCGAGTTCCTCCAGGAAGTGGACGGCCCGGTCGTCGGCGAGGGCGTGCACGGCGTCCAGCCGCAGGCCGTCGATCCGGTAGTCGCGCAGCCAGGCGAGCGCGCTGCCGATCAGGTAGGCGCGCACCTCGTCGGAGCCGGGTGCGTCCAGGTTGACCGCCGCGCCCCAGGGGGTGTGGTGCCGGTCGGTGAAGTACGGGCCGTACGCGGGAAGGTAGTTGCCGGACGGGCCGAGGTGGTTGTGCACGACGTCGAGGACGACGCCGAGGCCCTTGCGGTGCGCGGCGTCGACGAACCGCTTCAGGCCCTCCGGTCCGCCGTAGGGCTCGTGCACGGCCCAGAGCGAGACGCCGTCGTACCCCCAGCCGTGCTTGCCGGGGAACGGGCAGACCGGCATCAGTTCGACGAAGTCGACGCCCAGGTCGACGAGGTGGTCGAGGTGGTGGGTCGCCGCCTCGAAGGTGCCGGCGGCGGTGAAGGTGCCGACGTGCAGCTCGTACAGCACCGCGCCGGGCAGCGGCCGGCCGCGCCAGTCGGTCCGTGACCAGCGGAACCCGGTGTGGTCGACGGCCCGGCTGGGGCCGTCCGGGCCGTGCGGCTGCCGGGGGGAGCGCGGGTCGGGCAGCGGGCGGCCGTCGTCGAGCACGAACGCGTAGTCCCCGGCGGGTGCGTCGCCGTGCCACCAGCCGGCGCGGGTGGGGTCGCGGGTCAGCGGGTGACGGGTGCCGTCGACCGCCACCTCGACCAGCTCGTCCGCCGACGGGGCCCAGACCTCGTAGCGGGCCCCCGCCCGCGGGGTCCCGTCACGCGGCGCCCCGGCATGTCCGGTCGCCTCACGGTGGGTCGCGGCGCGGCCGGCCGGGTGGTCGGGCGTCATGCCTCGCTCCTTCTGGTCAGCAGCGCCACCGGGTACGCCGCCAGCAGGTCGGCCACCGGTACCGGGCCGGGCGGGAAGTGGCGCTCGGTGAGCTCGTCCGTCCACCGGCCGCCGGCCGGCAGGTGCAGCTCGGTGGTGCGCCAGCCGCCGGCCCGGTCGAGGCCGTACGGCAGCCGGGTGACCGCGGTGACCACGTCCGTCCCGCGCCCGAAGGCGAGCAGGTGGTCGGCGGCGGGGCCGACCGCGGTCAGCGGCCGGTGGGCGCCGAGGGCCCGGGTCTTCCGCAGGTGCAGCGCGGTCGTGGTGAGGTGCAGCTTCTCCCGGGCCGGGTCACCCGGCCGGGTCGCGGGCGAGTCGGTGAGCCGGACGGCCAGCGCCCCGAGGTCGACGACGCCCCGGTTGTCCGGGTCGACCAGGGTGTGGAGCGGCTCCTCGCTGCCCTGGTAGAGGTCGGGCACGCCGGGCACGGTGAGGTGCAGCAGCGCCGCGGAGAGCGTGTTGGACCGCGCGTACGGGGCGAGGGCGCTCACGTACCCCTCGACCCGGGGCAGCAGCCCGGGGTGGCCGAACACGGCGCGGGCGCGGTCGGCGAGGGCGCGCTCGAAGCGGACGTCGGGGGTGGTCCAGGAGGTGTGGACCTTGGCCTCCCGGGCCGCCTTGAGGACGGCGGTGACCAGCCGTTCCGGGGTGACCGGCCAGGCGGCGACCAGGGTCTGCCAGAGCAGCCAGTCGCTGTCCCGGTCCCCGCCCGGCCCGGCCGCGGTGGACCAGGCGGCGGCCTCCGCGGCCCAGGACCGGGGCTGCTCGGCGAGGACGGCGAGCCGGGCGCGGGCGTCGGCGCTGCGCTTGGTGTCGTGCGTGGAGAGGACGGTCATGGTGTGCGGCCAGTGCCGTTCGACGTAGTGGCACCAGGCGTGGAAGTCCTCCGGCCGCAGGCCCGGCCGGGCGGGCTCGCCGCCGACCTCGTTGAGGCTCAGCAGCGCGTTCCAGCGGTAGAAGGCGGTGTCCTCGACGCCCTTGGCGGCCACCGCGGCGGCGGTCTGGGCGAACCGGGCGGCGAACTCGTCCTGCTCGGGGCCGCGGCCGAGCCGGCCCGCCGCGAGGTCGGCGACCAGCCGGTCGGTGGGGTCGGCCGAGCCGTCGAGCGCCTCGTCCAGCTGCTCCGCGGAGGCGGCGGGCAGCGGCTCGCCGGGCCGGACGTACGGGCGGTAGGCGGGGTATCCGGTGAGCAGCCGCTGCAGCGCGGCCCGCAGCCGCTGCGGCGGGTGGTCGGCGTACGCGGGCTCGGCGGCGCCGAGCCGGACGGCCAGCCGGACCAGCCGTTCGACCTCGGCGGCGAGCTCCCCCTCGGGGGCGACCATGTCGGCCCGGCCGCGCCGGGCGGCGGCGAGCGCCGGGTGCGGGTCGGCGCACGGTTCGCCGGCCGGGGCCGCGCCGTCGGCGGGCGACGCGCCGGTGACGAACGCCTCGTACGCGCCGGCCAGCCGGCAGGCGCCCGCGTGGTCGGTGAGCACCCCGTCGATCCGGCGCAGCGCGTCGTACCCGGTGGTGCCGGCGCACGGCCAGTCGGCGGGGAGCCGCTCGTCGCCGGTGAGGATCTTCTCCACCACCGTGTACGCCCCGCCGGTGGCCCGGGCCAGCCGCTCCAGGTACCCGCGCGGATCGGCCAGACCGTCCGGGTGGTCGATCCGGAAGCCGTCCAGGACGCCCTCGCGGTGCAGCCGCAGCAGCACGCCGTGCGTCGCCTCGAACACCTCGGGCTCCTCGACCCGGACGGCGATCAGCTCGTTGACGGTGAAGAACCGCCGGTAGTTGAGTTCGGTGCGGGCCAGCCGCCACCAGGCGAGCCGGTACCACTGCCGGGCGAGCAGCTCGGGCAGCGGGAGCCGCTCGGTGCCGGGGCGCAGCGGGAGGGCGTGGTCGTGGTAGCGGAGGGTGTCGCCGTCGACGGCCAGTTCGCCGAGGACGGCGCCGAGCCGGTCGCCGAGCAGCGGCAGCAGGACCCGTCCGCGCCCGGGGGCGTCGGGCGGGCCGGGCTGGGCGCTCCAGTCGATGTCGAACCAGCGCGCGTACGGCGAGTCGGGGCCGTCCCGCAGGACGTGCCAGAGCGGCCGGTTGAGGTGCTCGGGTGCGGGGACGGCCATGTGGTTGGGCACCACGTCGGCGATCAGCCGCAGGCCGTGCCGGTGCGCCTCGGCGGCCAGCGCGCGCAGGGCGTCCTCACCGCCGAGCTGCTCCCCGATCCGGCCGTGGTCGACGGTGTCGTAGCCGTGGGTGGAGCCGGGGACGGCCTCCAGCAGCGGGGAGAGGTGCAGGTGGGAGACGCCGAGGGCGGCCAGGTAGGGGACGGCCGCGGCGGCGTCGTGCAGGGTGAAGCCCGGCTGGAGCTGGAGGCGGTAGCTGGCGGTGGGGACGCCGGCGGGAGGGACGACGGCCGGGCGGGGCTGCGCGGGCTCGGCGGCGTTGGTCATGTGTCCATGCCTACCCGGCCGGGCCGGTACGCAAGACCCGTTGCTGACCCGAACAGGTGAGCGGCGCGGTGGACGGCCGGGCCCGGAGGCTCCCGCCGGGGCCGGCCGCGCCCTCGCGGCCCGGTCCCCCGCCGCCCGGCGCCCGCCACCGGCCGGCAGGGCTCTCGCCGGCCGGTGGCGGGCACCGTCCTTCCTGCGGGGGAGGCGGTGCGCCGGACCCCGGGGGATCTCACGCGGGCCGTTGCAGCACCATCAGCGAGCGGTCGGTGAGCCAGAGGGTGTCCCCGGCCTTGACCCGGGCGCCCGACCCCGGCGCGGGCAGTCGCGGCTGCGCGGTGTCCACCACCACCTGCCACTCCTGCCCGTGCCCGGCCGGGACGGTGAACTCCAGCTGTTCGAAGTGCGCGTTGAACAGCAGCAGGAAGGAGTCGTCGACGATCCGCCCGCCGCGCCGGTCCGGCTCCGAGATGGCGTAGCCGTTGAGGAAGACGGTGAGGGACTTGGCGTAGCTGGCGCCCCAGTTGCGCTTGGTCATCTCCTCCCCGCCGGGTGTGAACCAGGCGATGTCGGTGAGGTCCTCGTACCCGCCGGCGCCGTCCCCGGTGGGGCGGCCGGAGAGGGCGGGGCCCGAGACGGGGCGGCCGTGGAAGAAGCGGCGGCGCCGGAAGACGGGGTGGTCGCGGCGGAGCCAGACCATGCCCTGGGTGAACTCCAGCAGCCGGGCGCCGGGCCCGTCGCCGTCCGGCCAGTGCACCCAGCTCAGCTCGTTGTCCTGGCAGTAGGTGTTGTTGTTGCCCAGTTGGGTGCGGCCGAACTCGTCGCCGTGCGAGAGCATCGGTACGCCCTGGGAGAGCATCAGGGTGGCGAGGAAGTTGCGCTGCTGGCGCGCGCGCAGCTCCTCGACCGCCGGGTCGTCGCAGGGCCCTTCGGCGCCGCAGTTCCAGGAGCGGTTGAAGGACTCGCCGTCCCGGTTGCCCTCGCCGTTGGCCTCGTTGCGCTTCTCGTTGTAGGAGACGAGGTCGCGCAGGGTGAAGCCGTCGTGGCAGGTGACGAAGTTGATCGAGGCGATCGGGCGGCGGCCGTCGTCCTGGTAGAGGTCGGAGGAGCCGGTGAGCCGGGAGCCGAACTCGGCGAGGGTGGCGTTCTCGCCGCGCCACAGGTCGCGGACGGTGTCCCGGTACATGCCGTTCCACTCGGTCCACAGCGGCGGGAAGTTGCCGACCTGGTAGCCGCCCTCGCCGAGGTCCCAGGGCTCGGCGATCAGCTTGGCCTGGGAGACCACCGGGTCCTGCTGGACGAGGTCGAAGAACGAGGACAGCCGGTCGACCTCGTGGAACTGCCGGGCGAGGGTGGCGGCGAGGTCGAAGCGGAAGCCGTCGACGTGCATCTCGGTGACCCAGTAGCGCAGCGAGTCCATGATCAGCTGGAGCACGTGCGGGCTGCGCATCAGCAGGCTGTTGCCGGTGCCGGTGGTGTCCTCGTAGAACCGCTGGTCCCGGGCCAGCCGGTAGTAGGAGGCGTTGTCCAGGCCGCGCATCGACAGCGTCGGACCGAGGTGGTTGCCCTCGGCGGTGTGGTTGTAGACCACGTCGAGGATGACCTCGATGCCGGCCGCGTGCAGGGCCTTCACCATCGACTTGAACTCCTGCACCTGCTGGCCGCGGTCGCCGGTGGAGGAGTAGGAGGAGTGCGGGGCGAAGAAGCCGATCGTGTTGTAGCCCCAGTAGTTGGAGAGGCCGAGGTCGCGCAGCCGGTGATCACGGACGAACTGGTGCACCGGCATCAGTTCGATCGCGGTGACGCCGAGCTTGGCCAGGTGCTCGATCACGGCGGGGTGGGCGACGCCCGCGTAGGTGCCGCGGATCTCCTCCGGGATGCCGGGGTGGAGGCGGGTGAGGCCCTTCACGTGGGCCTCGTACAGGACGGTTCGGTGGTAGTCGGTGCGCGGCGGTCGGTCGGTGCCCCAGTCGAAGTAGGGGTTGATCACCACCGAGTGCATGGTGTGGGGCGCCGAGTCGAGGTCGTTGCGGCGCTCGGGCGCGCCGAAGTGGTAGCCGTAGACGGACTCGTCCCAGTCGATGTTCCCGCTCATCGCCTTGGCGTACGGGTCCAGCAGCAGTTTCGCGCTGTTGTGCCGCTGACCGAGCCCCGGGTTGTGGGGGCCGTGGACGCGGAAGCCGTACCGCTGGCCGGGCTGGACGCCCGGGAGGTAGGCGTGCCGGACGAAGGCGTCGGTCTCGCGCAGCTCGACGGAGGTCTCCGCACCGTCCTCGCCGAGCAGGCAGAGCTCGATCCGGTCGGCGCTCTCCGAGAACACCGCGAAGTTGGTGCCGGCCCCGTCGTAGGTGGCACCGAGGGGGTAGGGCTTCCCTGGCCAGACCTGCATGGCTCCTCAACTTCCTTGCTTAGAAGGAGAACTGACAGATAGTCCGATGGTCGGGCCGGACCCCGACGCTCTCTTCCCGGCCGGGCGGCCGGGCATGTGCGACGGTCGTGTGCCGTGACGCACGGCACAGTCCGCATACTCCCCGACGCGTCCCCCGAGGGCGGGGCCATTTGTGCCGTATTCGCCCGAACGGGTGTCCGCCCGGACTCCCGGGGCCGGTCCGCGGCCGATCCGCGGCCGGTCCGGGGTGCGTCGGGGCCCTGCCGGAGCGGTTCCGGCGCCCGTGCGCGGCCCTGCGCGATCCGGCGCGTCCCGGTGCCGTCCGGGGGCTTCCGGGCGGGCGGGGCAGGTGAGACGGTTGGGGCGGGCGGGGGCCGGGGCGCCGCCGTGGCCGAACCGGCTGCGGGCGGTTCGCGGCGGGCAGTACTCTTGATCGTCCGGCCGCCCCGCACTCGTGGCGCAGTATCAGAAGGCCCGGCGGTGAGCCGTTCCGGACGAGCCGGACGGGCAGCACACAGACAGCAGCAGAGCCGGCCGTACGGCGAGCCGTACAGCGAGCAGGCAGCTCCGAGCAGGAACCAGGTGAGGTGGCGCATGGTGTTCCCCGCCGGCGGACGTGGCGGTGGGCCCGGCGGCCCCGACCGGGGCAGCGCCCGCAGCGAGGCGCAGACGGTCGTCATGCGCCCCGCCCTGACCGGCCGGGCGGTCGTGCCCGCGCAGGGCGGCCCGGTCGAGGTCCCCGCGCTGGCCTGGTCCGGCGCCGAGTGGGAGGACGCCTACCAGCGGGTCCGGCTGTCCGGCCGCGCCTATGTCTGGCTCAACCTCGTCGAGCAGCGGCTCCGCTCGCTCGTCGACGAGGTGCTGCACCCGATCTACGCGCCCGCCCACGGCGAGGACTGGGTCACGGCCGCAGCCGGCCCGGCGGGCGAGGAGTGGGCGCACCGGGCCGGCGCCGTCCGCGAGGTCAGCCGCCGCAAGGGCTACCTGCTCGACCCGGCCGACGACGACCCGCTGGTCTTCCTCACCCTGCCCCAGCTGCGGGAGCTGATGGTCCAGCACTGGCCCTGCTTCGAGCCCTACCTGGCGGACCGTCGGGAGATAGAACTGGCGCTGGACGAGCTGGAGGTCGCCCGGCACGTCGTCTCCCGCAACCGCGTCCTCACCGGCACCGTCCTCGCCCAGACCGAACGCGCCGCCGCCCGGCTGCTGGCCCTGCTCGACGGCGGCGCCGGCGGCGTCCCCGCCGACGTCGTCGAGTCCCTGGTCGCCGGCCGCTACGCGGACGTCGTCGCCGTCCACCCCGACCGGGTCCGGCTCCAGCGCGACCTGCCCGTCGAGGACCTGCTCGACGGCGCCCGGCGGCTCGACGCGCTGGGCATCGGCCTCGGCATGCTCTGCCAGAACTACACCGGCAAGCGGCTCGTCCGGCTCGCCACCGACGGCTGCCGGGTCCGGCTGCTGTTCCTCAACCCGACCAGCAGCGCCGTCCGCCGCCGCGAACGCGAGCTGGGCCTCGGGCGCGGCGAGCTGGCCCGCTCGATCCAGATGAACATCCTGCACGTCCGCCGGGTCCGCGCCCGGCTGCGGGACCAGGGCGGCTTCGAGATCAGGGTCTTCGACGAGACCCCCCGGTTCACCGCCTACCTGGTCGAGGGCCCGGCCGGTGCGGGGCAGCTCGGCGCCGGCGGACGCCGCCAGACCCGGGACCTCGGCGTCGTCCAGCCCTACCTGCGCCGCGCGCGCGGCATGGAGTCGCCCGCGCTGGTGCTGCGCGGCGGTGCCGGCCAGCAGCCGGGCGGGACGGACGCCGGGCTGCTGGAGGTCTACCGCGAGGAGTTCGAGGGCATCTGGGCGGACTCCCGGCCGGTCTCCTGACGCCCGCCTCCCCGGGCGGGGAGCCCGCGCCCCGGGGCCTCACCGAGGCGCCCTCGTGACGGGACCTCGCGAAAGGACCCCGCTGCGGCGACCTCACGAAGGGACCTCGCGAAGGGACCTCGTGACGGGACCTCGGCAAGGGGCCTCGGCAAGGGGCCTCGCGACGGCTGCGGGCAGGGCGGCGGACGGGCCGTAGGCCGGACGGATGGAGACGGGCGGCTGATCGGCCGACGGACGGTCAGCCGGGGTGCACGTTCCGGGGGCGGGCCGGGCCGGGGCTTGCTAGCGTCGATTTCATGATCAGCAGGCCGGTTCCGGGCCTGCCGCGCGTCCCCCCGGCTGCCGCGAGGCCCCCTTCGGCATGCCCGCGCACCCCTGCCCGTCGATCCGGAAGGCCCGCCGTTGTCCAGTCAGTACACGACCGACCCTGGCGCCCCCGGCGCCTCCCGCCGCAGCTTCGTCCGCACCGCCCTCGGGGCCGGCGCCGCCGGGGCGCTCACCCTCGGCACCGGCGGCGCCGCGCCCGCGGCCCCCGGGCCGCGCGCGACCACCGGCCTGATCCCGTTCCACGGCCTCCACCAGGCCGGCATCCTGAACCCCCCACCCGGGTACGGCACCTTCCTCGCCGTCGACGTCAACGTCGCCGACCGCACGGCGCTGGGGGCGCTGCTGCGCACCCTCACCGACCGGATCCGCTTCCTGACCGGCGGCGGCACCCCGCCCGACCTCGGCCCCGACGCCCCGCCCGCGGACAGCGGCACCCTCGGGACCGCCGCCGCCCTGCCCACCGACGACCTCACCGTCACCGTCGCCGTCGGCGCCTCCCTCTTCGACGCCCGCTACGGCCTCGCCGACGCCCGCCCCCGCAAGCTCACCGCGATGCGGACCTTCCCCAACGACGCGCTGCGCCCCGCCGAGTGCCACGGGGACCTCTCGCTCCAGGTCTGCGCCACGAGCCGGGACACCGTCGAGCACGCCGTGCGCGACCTGCTGCGGGCGCTCCGGGGCGCGGTCCGGCCGCGCTGGCAGCTGGACGGCTTCCAGAACCGCGCCCGTCCGTCCGGCGCCGCACGGAACCTGCTCGGCTTCAAGGACGGCATCGAGAACCCCGACACCGGCTCCGCCCGGGACATGGACGAGCTGGTCTGGGTCGGCGCGGGCGGCGGCGAACCCGCCTGGGCGGTCGGCGGCAGCTACCAGGTGGTCCGGGCCGTCCGCACCCTGACCGGGCCCTGGGACGAGGTGCCGCTGACGGACCAGGAGCGGATGATCGGCCGCCGCAAGTCCGACGGCGCCCCGCTCGGCCGCGCCAAGGAGAACGACAAACCGGACTACGGCCAGGATCCGAAGGGCGCCGTGATCGCCCTCGACTCGCACATCAGGCTCGCCAACCCGCGCACCGACGCGGCCCGGGGCAGCCGCATCCTGCGCCGCGCCTTCACCTACGACCGGGGCCTCGACGCGGACGGCGTCCCCGAGCACGGCCTGGCGTTCTGCTGCTACCAGCAGGACGTGGTCCGCCAGTTCGAGGCGGTCCAGACCCGGCTCGCCGACGAGCCGCTGGCCCGCTTCCTCCGCCCCACCGGAGGCGGCTACTTCTACGTCCTCCCCGGTGTCCGGGACGCCGCCGACTGGTTCGGTCGGACCCTGCTCGACGCGGCCTGAGCGCCGCCCCCGCCCGCCCCACCGGCCGGATTGTCGGAGGGGCGGGCGATGATGGGGGCTGTTTCGACCAGTAGGACGGAAGGACACACCCCTATGAGCTGGTGGCAGCAGCCACTGGTCGGCTTCGACCTGGAGACCACGGGCACCGACCCGGCCGTGGACCGCATCGTCACGGCCGCCCTCGTGGACACCGTCGGGGCCCGCCGGCTGAGCGCCACCGGCTGGCTCCTCGACCCGGGCGTCCCGATCCCCGCCGAGGCCGAGGCGATCCACGGCATCGGCGACGGCCTCGCCCGCGCCAAGGGCCGCCCGGCCAAGGAGGCGGTGGACGAGATAGCCGCCGCCCTCTGCGAGCGGCTCGCCGCCGGGCGTCCGGTGGTGGCCTTCAACGCCACCTTCGACCTCTCGCTGCTCGACGCGGAGCTGCGCCGGCACGGACTGCCGTCGCTCGCCGAGCGCCTCGGCGGCCCCGTCGGACCGGTCCTCGACGCGCTGGTCATCGACCGCGCCGTGGACAAGTACCGCAAGGGCTCCCGGACGCTCCAGCGGGTCTGCGAGGTGTACGGCGTCGAGCTGACCGACGCGCACGAGGCCGGCAGCGACGCGCTCGCCGCCGTCCGGGTGGCCGTCGCGCTGGGTGAGCGCTACCCGGCCGAGGTCGGCGCCGTCCCGCCCGCCGAGCTCCACACCCGCCAGATCGGCTGGTACCGGGTCTGGGCCGAGGACCTCCAGGCGTGGTTCCGCCGCGGCAAGGACCCGCAGGCCGTCATCGACCCCCGCTGGCCCCTGCGCTGAGGCGACCGGCGACCGGCGACCGGTGATCGCACTGCGCCCGCCCGCCCGACGCGGTGCGGGCGACGGTGCGGGCGCCGGTGCCCGGCGGCGCACCCGGCCCGTGACCGGAACGCGGGCCGGGTGCGGTCGCGTTGCCGATCCGCCGCCGGGCCGCCCGGCAGCCTGCCGTCCGGCGGCCCGTCTGCGACACTGCCGCAATGATCATCAGACTGGCTGAGCACGATCTCCCCGCCTTCCTCGGGCTCGCGGCCGAGGTGGAGGAGTGGTTCGGACCGATGGTGGCCGAGCCCGGGTTCCACCGGGCGGTGGCCGGGCACACCGAGCGCGGGCTCGCGCTGGTCGCCGACGGCCCGGACGGCCCGCTCGGCGGGCTGCTCTTCGGGACCGGCCCGGACGGCCGCCACCACCTGCACTGGCTGGTGGTGGCCGAGCGGGCCCGGGGGACGGGCGTCGGGCGGGCCCTGGTCGACGACGCGCTGCGGCGGTACGTCCGCGGCCCCGCGACGGTGGAGGTGATCACCTTCGGCGCCGACCACCCGGGTGCGGTGGCCAGTGGCGCCAGGGTCTTCTACGAGCGGCTCGGCTTCGCCCCGGGCGGGCCCGCCGCGCCGGGGCCGGAGGGCGGCTCGCGACAGGTCTACCGGCTCGCCGTGGAGTAGCCGGCCTCCGGCGCGGGAGCGAGGAGGCGCGCCTTGGCGAGGGCGAACTCGGCGCCGTCCAGGAGGCCCTCCCGGTGCAGCACGGCCACTCGCTCCAGCTCCCGGGCGAGGACGGAGACGGCGTCGCCGGACTGCTCGTCGGGCGGGCGGACGGCGATCTCGGCACCGTCCGGGTGCCGCGGGTCGTAGCGGACGGTCACCCGGTCGCCGACCCGGGGCAGCGCGTAGGCCGGGAACGCCCCCGGCTGGGTGGTCGCGCGCTCCTCGCCGTCGAGGGTGCGGTACTTCACGGTGAGCCGCAGACCGACCCGGCGAGGAGCGGGGGTGGCCGCCTCCGCGAGCGCGGTGACGGTGCCGGCGACGGTGACGCCGTGGTCGGCCAGTCGTCGGGCGAGGGCCCGTGCCCGGCGGTGCACCGCGGTCTCGCGGGCCACCCGCCGTTCCGCGGGGACGCCCGCCAGGAGGGCGATCAGGGCAAACGCACCGATCGGGACCAGGAGCCAGGGGCGAGGGGCCCCGTCGGCGCCGTAGGCGCCCACCAGGGTGAGCAGGAGCCAGACCGGGAGGATCAGGCCGCCCGACATGCGGTGGCAGCGGTCGTCCTCGTCGGCGTTGTTGGCCAGGGCAGCCGCGCAGACCATCGAGAGCAGCCAGCACACCAGGCCGCAGGTGATTTCCAGCACCATGGCGTTGGCGTCGCAGCCCGTCTCCCGGCCGCAGGGGTCGGCGGCGGGCACCCGCACCAGCCCGGCGGTGCCGAGCCGACCGGCCGCCACGGCGAGGCCGCACAGGAGGACGAGGGCCAGCAGACGGGGTCCGGTGATCCGGCGCTCTGTCGTCATGCGCGGACGGTAGTGCCGTTCGACCGTCCGCGGGGTGAACCGGGGCGGCCCGCGGGGGAAGACCCGGGTGAACGGGAGGCGTCGGCGGTGCGGCGTCTACGGCAGGGCGGGCCGGCGGTCCTCGGGGGCGCGTCCGAGCAGCTGGGCCTTGGCCAGGGCGAACTCGACCTCGTCCAGGGCCCCTTGACGGTGCAGGGCGGCGAGGCGCTCCAGGCCGTCCACGATCTCCGGCGGTGCGGCTCCGGGGGTGGTGGTGGGGACGGCGTCGTCGGGGCCGGGGTCCGTGACGGTGGCCCGGGCCACCGACGGGTCGGCCGGGTCGTAGCGGACCTCGGCGGGGCTGCCGCGGCGCGGGCCCCCGGGGGCGGGGAAGGCGCCGGTCACGGTGGTGGTGCGGACGGTGCCGTCCGCGGTGGTGAACTCGACGGTCAGCCGAAGCACGGGGGCGCCGTCGTGAGTGCTGCCGTCGCCGGCGACGCCCACCACCGTGCCGGTGACGGTGACACCGGACCCGGCCAGCCTGCGCTCCTGTCCGGCGGTGCGGAGCTGCTCCGTCCGCGTGG
Source organism: Kitasatospora sp. NPDC127035 (assembly GCF_042726075.1). NCBI lineage: Bacteria > Bacillati > Actinomycetota > Actinomycetes > Kitasatosporales > Streptomycetaceae > Kitasatospora > Kitasatospora sp. NPDC127035. The sequence goes on from NZ_JBHXDN010000004.1 coordinate 29,356, forward strand.
TGCGCCACCGCCGGGCGCCGAAGCGGTCGAGTCCGATCGTGGCCAGCGCGAGCGGGGCGACCGGGGCGAGCAGCCACGGGTGGAAGGTGTTGTCGGCGAAGGAGGCGCCGACCAGACCGAGGGCGACGCAGCCGAGCAGGACGCCGCGGTCGGAGGTGGCCGAGTCGCCGTCCAGCGGACCGTCCCCGTGCGCGGTGGTGGCGGTGCCCACCAGGGCTGCCAGCCAGCCCAGGAGGCCACCGGCGAGGTGGACGGCGATGTCGAGGCCGCCGCAGGACCGTTCGGGCCCGCAGGCGTCCTCGACGAAGGCCCGGACGAAGCCGGTGCCGGTGATCCAGCCGGCCGCCGCGACGGGGGCGGCGAGCGCGAGCAGTCCGAGGACCCGACCGGTACTCAGGCGTGGTCCGAGCGGTCCGAGTTCCGTGGGGTGATCGGTGGCCATGGGCCGGATTCTAGGGGGCGCGGGTGACGGGACGGGCGGTGCCCGGGTGACCGGATCAGCTCGCCGGGACGTCGAAGCGGTAACCCTGGGCCACCAGCCAGGGCAGCAGTTGCCGGAGCGCGGCGACGGTCTGGCTGCGGTCGCCGCCGCCGTCGTGGAGCAGGACAACGCCGCCCGGCCTGAGCCCGGTCCGGACGGCCGAGACGATCGCGGCCGTGCCGGGGCGGGACCAGTCGCGCGGGTCGACCGACCAGCCGAGCGGTCGCAGGCCGTTGTCCGCGGCGATCCGCCGGTTGTCCTCGGTGAACGCGCCGCCGGGGGCGCGGAACCAGCCCACCGTGGAGCCCGGGCCGCCGGCCCGGACGATCATGGCCTCGGCGTCGGCGATCTGACGGACCGCCCGGTCGTGCGGGAGGGCGGCGAACGGCTGCGGGTGGTCGACACTGTGGTCGCAGAGCCGGTGGCCGGCCGCCACGATCCGCCGGACGGTGGCCGGATCGGCGGCGGCCTGCTTGCCGACCAGGCAGAACGTGGCCTTGGCGTGGTACTGGGCGAGCAGGTCCAGGACCTGGCCGGTGGCCGGGCCGGGGCCGTCGTCGAAGGTGAGCGCGACCGTCCGGCCGCCGGACGCGGTGGAGCTGACGATCGCGGTGGAGACCCCGGTGGACGGCGCCGGGGGCGCCGGAGTCCTGGGCGCGGTGGTGGTGGGGGACGGCGCCGGTGCGGGGGGTGTCGTCGGCCTCGCGGTCGGGGGGCGGGGGGTGGTGGGCTTCGGGGCGGGCGTGCGGGTGGGCGGTGACGTGACCGGCGGGGTGGCCGGGGCGGAGCCGGACACGGGAGGGCCGGACACCGGAGGGCCGGACGACGGCGACCCGGACGGCGGAGGCGCGGACGCCGATGGCCCGGGCGACGGCGGTCCGGACGGCGGTGGCGCGGACGGCGACGCGGGGGCGGTCGGTACCGGGCCCGTCGGCGAGGAAGGTGCGGCGGTGGTCGTGCCCGGTTCGGGCCGGAGCGCGCCGTTGGCGGTGCCGCAGGCGGCGAGCGCCAGCGAGGCGGCGAGCGCGGCGCAGCCCGTGGCGAGTCGGCGGCGCCGGGCGGAGGACGAGGGGCGCGGCGGGGCGGAGTGCTGCGGCATGGCGGCGGCTCCTGAGGTGCAGAGGCGGATGCCGATCCTCGGTCGGGATGACTGTCGGATAAGACGCCGATGGCATCGACCCGGTTGCGCCCTCCTCGGGGGACACCCCGCCCCGACGGCCCCTCAGGGCCGCCGCCACGCGCGGTCCGCCGCACCCCCGCCCGTGCCCCTGCCCGCACCCCCGCCCGCCGGACCGGCCCGCCGCACCGGCCGCAGGGTCAGAACGGGTACCAGCGCACCTCCGTCGCCCCCGAGCGCAGCGAGTCCACCCGCCGCCGGAACTCGGCGAGCGCGGCCGGGTTGCCCGGCACCTGCTGGGCGACCCAGGAGGCGCTCGCCGTCTCGCGGGCCCCGCGCAGCACCGTGAAGCCGGACCACTCGCGCACGTCCCAGCCGTACGCGTCGGTGAACGCCCGGTACTCCCCGACGGGGACGCCGTAGCGGTCGTGGCTGAGCGCCAGGACCACCAGGTCGTGCTCACGCAGGTCGCGCGAGACGGTCTCCAGGTCGAGCAGGACGGGTCCGTCCGGCCCGATGTGGACGTTGCGCGGCAACGCGTCGCCGTGGATCACCCCGGTCGGCAGGTGCGGGTGGAGGTCGGGCAGGGCCGCGGCGAAGGTGTCCCGGCGGCGGCGCAGGAAGTCCACGTCGGCCGGGTCGACGTGGCCCTCGGCGGAGGCGAGCCAGCGTTCGACGGGGGCGAGCAGGTCGCGCCGGGCGAGCCGGAACGGCGGGTCGGGCAGCAGGTGCAGGGCGGTCAGCAGCGGGGCGAGGTCGGCCGGGCGGGCGGGCCGCCCGGCGGGCGGGAGCCGGTGCCAGAAGGTGACGGGGTGCCCGAGGGTGTGCCGCGGTTCGGCGGGCAGCGCGTCGTACGGGCGGACCACGGGGATGCCCCGGCCGGCCAGCCAGTCGGCGACGGTGAGTTCACGGCGGGTGCGCTCGGCCAGTTCGGGGCCGCGCCCGACCTTGGCGACCACGGCCGGGTCGCCGAGGTCGAAGACGGCGTTCTCGCCGAGCGCGAGCAGCCGCGCGCCGTCGGGCGCGGGAAGGCCGGCGGACTCGCAGGCGTGGGCGAGGATCAGCCGGGCCCGGCTCTCGTCGAAGGGGAGCATGGGGGTCCGTTCCGTGGTGGCGGTCGGGGCCCGCCTTCGTCCTGCGGCCTGCCGGGCTCCGGACGGACGGCGGGGGCGTGCGGGCGGGGGTGAGGGCGGGCTCCGGGGGGAGACGGCGATCATTCTGGCAAAGAGGTGCCGGGCCCCGCGTGTCGCGGGGCCCGGCGGGTGTGAGGTCGGAGGGGAAGGTCAGACCTCGATCCGGCGGTGCCGGGCCTGGAGGGCCGGCTCGGGGGCCGGCGGGGCGATCGTCGCGGCGGGGGCGCCGACCGGCGGGAAGGTCTCGCCGTGCGAGAGGTTCGGCAGCCAGCCGAGCCAGCGGGGCAGGTACCAGTTGTGGTCCCCGAGCAGGGTCATCACCGCGGGCAGCAGGACCGCGCGGATGATCGTCGCGTCGATCAGCACCGCGACCGCGAGGCCGACGCCCATCTGCTTCATCGCCTGCATGGAGAGGGTGCCGAAGACCCCGAACACCGCCACCATGATCACCGCGGCGCTGGTGACCACCCCGGCCGTGGAGCGGATGCCGTGCGCGACGGCGGCCCGGGTCGGCATGCCCCGGTCGTGGCCCTCCTTGATCCGGGAGACCACGAAGACGTGGTAGTCCATCGAGAGGCCGAAGAGGATCACGAAGAGGAAGAGCGGCACCCAGGACTCGACCGCGCCGACCCCGGCGGTGCCGAGCAGCGAGGCGCCGACACCGTGCTGGAAGACCAGGGTGAGCACGCCGTACGCGGCGCCGACCGAGAGCAGGTTGAGCACCACGGCGGTGCCGGCGACGGCCAGCGAGCGGAACGAGGTCAGCATCAGGAGGAAGGCGAAGGCCACCACGAAGCCGAACACCAGCGGCATCGAGCCGGTCATCTTGGCGTTGAAGTCGTACGAGCCGGCGGTGCGACCGGTGACCGGGGCCTCGGTGCCGGGCACCTTGAGGACGGTGGAGGGCACCAGGTCCTCGCGGAGGGCCTTCAGCGCGCCGTTGCTGACGTCGTCGTTGCCGGTGCCGTTGAGCGGTATGTCGACGGTGGCGACGTTCTGCTCGGCGTGGACGGTGACGTCCACCGGACCGTGCATCCGGCCGCTGGCCAGGGCCTTCGCCTTGAGGTCGGCGATCGCCGCGGTCATCGCGGGGGAGTCGATGTCGGTGGACTTGATGACCACGGAGGCGGGGGCCGGGCTGCCGGGGAAGGCGGCCTCGATCTTCTGCGAGACGGCGACCAGCCGGTTGCCCTCGGGCAGCTGCTGCTGGAACGTGAGGTTGGCGGTGTGCATGGTGAGCATGGGCGCGGACAGGCCGAGCAGGACGGCGCCGGCGAGGACGGTGGCGGCCAGCGGGCGGCGCAGCACGGGGGTGAGGACGGCGTTCCAGAACCGGCCGCCGGTGGTGGCGGCGTCGGCGCGGCGGAGCTTGCGGAGGAAGGGGACGCGGCCCTTGTCGACCCGGTCGCCGAGCATGGACAGCAGGGCGGGCAGCACGGTGAGCGAGCCGAGCACCGCGGTGACGACGACCACGATGGTGGCGTAGGCCATGGCCTGGAACTCGGCGATTCCGGTGAGGAACATGCCGGCCATGGCGACCACCACGGTGACGCCGGAGACCAGGACGGCCCGGCCGCTGGTGGCGGCGGCGACCTTCAGCGCCGTGTCCAGGTCGCGGCCGGCGGCCCGCTCCTCGCGCTCGCGGCGCAGGTAGAACAGGCAGTAGTCGACGCCGACGGCGAGGCCGACGAGGAGCATCACGGAGCTGGCGTTGTTGCTGGTGTGGAGGAACCCGCTGCTGAGGGCGACCAGCCCGCCGGCCGCGACGAAGGCGGTGATGGCGAGGACCACGGGGAGGACGGCGGCGACCAGCGCGCCGAAGGCGATCAGCAGGATGCCGAGGGCGAGCGGGACGGCCGTCCACTCGGCGCGGGCGAAGTCGTCGGCGAACTGCTGGTCGATCCACTTGCCGGAGCTGGCGTCGCCGAGTTCGACCACGGTGAGGTCGGGGTGCTGCTTCTGCACGGCGGCGACGGCGTCCACCACGGCGGTGACGTTCTCGACCGCCTCGTCGTGATCGCCCTTCACGGTGAGCTGGACGAGGACGGAGTGGCCGTCCGCGGAGATCGCCCGGGTGTCGTACGGGGAGCGGATGCCGTCGGCCTTGCCGGTGCCGTCGACGCCCTTGATCACCTGCTCGACGGTGGTCCTGAAGGCGGGGGCCTCGGAGGTCAGGGTGGCGCTCTGGATCAGCACGGTCTCGCTCGCCGGGGACTTGAGTCCGGCGTCGTCGAGGATCTTGGCGGCCCGGGAGACCTGGCCGGGCATCGCCTCGGACTCCTTGACCTGGGTGCTTCCGTGCAGGCCGCCGAGGAACGCGGCGGCGACGACGAAGATCAGCCAGCCGAAGACGGCCGTCTTTCTGTGCCGGGCGCTCCATGCGCCCATCGCGGCGGCCATGCCGAGCTTGGTCTTCACGAGGTCCCCCTGGGAGAGCGGCCGGAGCCCCGGTGAGCGGGTGCGGCCGGTGGTACGGCGGTGGTCGGCCGCCGGGAGCGGAGGCCGGCTGCGGATCCGGCGTCGCAATCGACCTTAGGGAGACGGAGGTTGACGGAGTATCCGGCTGGCGGGGGAGTTCCCCCTGTGGTCTTCCTCGGGGGAGGGGTGGGGTTTTCCCTACCAGGGAACCCTGACTTCTCCTCCCTGCGGGAGGGTAAAAAGTCCACCCTGAGGGGGATCGGTCTCCACCCGGAGCACGAGGTCACGGGTGTCGTACGCGCGCGAAGATGGGTGCGGCCTCCGTACGGCGGCCTCAGGGGGATCGGCTACAGGGTTACGGGGGTTGCTTGCCGGCCGGCAAGCAAGCGGTCGTAGGATGATGCTCCCTGAATACTTACCTGCCGACCGGCTAGGTGCTGTGCCCCTGCACGGCCCGGGCCGGTCTCGATCCGTCGCCCGGCGTCCCGTCCCCCAAGGGCTGCGGTGAACCATGCCCAGGAGGCATCACGAGCATGTTCCACCGACTAGGACATTTCGTCGTCCGTCGCGCCTGGTGGGTGATCGCGGCGTGGGTCATCGCGATGATCGCCATCGCCGCATCGGCCCCGAAGATCACCGCGCAGACCGACGAGGCCTCGTTCCTTCCCAAGCACTACGAGTCGATCCAGGCCTCGGTGCTCCAGGAGAAGGCGTTCCCGGCCAACTTCACGCCGTCCGCACTCGCGCTCTTCGAGCGCAACGACGGTGCCCCGATGGACGCGTCCGACAAGGACGCCATGGCCAAGATCGTCCAGGGTCTCACCGACAAGAAGATCGAGCACGTCGAGAAGATCGTCCCGGCGAGCGAGCAGTCGACCTCCAAGGACGGCAAGTACGCGCTCGCCCCGATCGCCATCGACAAGGCCACCCAGCAGTCCGACGAGTTCGGCGAGGCCGCCAAGAAGCTCCGGGACGAGGGCAAGTCCCTCACCTCCGGGACCAACCTCAAGTTCCAGCTCGGCGGCGCAGCCGCCCAGGCGCTGGACCAGAAGGAGTCCTCCGGAGCCGCCGACGCCGTGATCGCGCTGGCCACCCTGGTGCTGGTCGTGATCATCGTCGGGATCATCTTCCGCAGCGTCCTCGCCGGACTGCTGCCGATCGTGGTCTCGCTGATCATCGCCATGCCGGCGGCCAACGGCCTGATCGCCTACGCCACCAAGGCGTTCAAACTGGAGAGCACACCGGTCCTGTCGGCGATCCTGATCGTCGTGGTGCTCGGTGTCGGCACCGACTACTTCCTGTTCCTGGCGTTCCGCTACCGCGAGCGGCTGCGCGCCGGTGACGACCGCAAGGAAGCCGTCGCCAACGCGGTCGGCCGGGTCGGCGAGGCCATCGCCTCCGCGGCCGGCGCGGTCACCGTCGCCTTCGCGGTGCTGATCCTCTCCAGCCTCGGCATGTTCAAGGCGCTCGGCCCGGCCCTGGCCATCGCCGTCGTCGTCACCGCGTTCGCCTCGCTCACCCTGGCCCCGGCCCTGCTCGCCGTCATCCCGGCGCGCGCGGTCTTCTGGCCCGGCAAGAAGTGGATGAACGAGCCCAAGGACGCCCGCTTCCTCGCCCTCGGCCGCCTGGTGCAGAAGCGCCCCGCCCTGGTCGCCGTGGCCTCCGGCGGCGTGCTGCTGGCCCTCTCGGCCGGCGCCCTCGGCTACAACGGCACCTTCGACCTCGCGGGCAGCTCCATGCCCAAGGACAAGGAGTCGATGGTCGTCCAGGACAAGCTGGTCAACGGCTTCTCGGCCGGCGCCGCGGACCCGAGCCACGTCTACCTGACCACCACCGGCGGCGGCAAGCTCGACGCGGGTGCGTTCGAGGGCTTCGCCGCCAAGCTCGGCGGCGTTCCCGGCGTGGCCACCGCCGCGTCGAAGCCCCAGCTCAGCGAGGACGGCGCCACCGCCGACTTCACCGTGCTGCTCAAGAACGAGCCGTCCAGCAACGAGGCGATAGACACCCTCACGAAGCTGCGCGAGGTCGCCCACGCGCAGGCGCCGGGCGGCACCGAGACCAAGGTCGGCGGCCTGACCGCCGTCTACAAGGACATCAACCTGGCGATGAGCCACGACTACAAGCTGGTGTTCCCGATCGCAGGTCTGCTGATCCTGCTGATCCTCGGGCTCCAACTGCGCAGCGTGGTCGCGCCCTGGTACCTGATGGCCTCGGTGGGCCTCGGCTTCACCGCCACCCTCGGGTCCTCGACCCTGCTCTTCCAGAACATCAAGGGCGAGCACGGCATCATGTTCATGCTGCCGATCCTGATCTACCTCTTCGTGGTGGCGATCGGGACCGACTACAACATCCTGATCATCGCCCGTCTGCGCGAGGAGGCCCGCGAGGGCCGCTCCCCGCGCGAGGCGGCCCGGGAGGCGCTGCGCCACGGCGGTCCGACCGTCGCGGCGGCCGGCTTCATCCTGGCGGCGTCGTTCGGGACGTTCATGCTCGCGGGCAACATCTTCATGCTGGAGTTCGGCTTCGCGATGGCCTTCGGCATCATCCTGGCGGCCTTCGTGATGGCGATGTTCTTCACCCCGGCGCTCACCGCGCTGATCGGCCGGGCGGCCTGGTGGCCCGGCCACGGCGACGCCCCGGGAGCCGGCCACGCCCCCGTGGGCGGCGCGCAGGACGCGCACGGACTGCCGGAGGCGGCCGGGCGCCGCTGACCGACCGGTCACCCGGCGGGTACGGCGCAGCACGTACGGCGTATCCGTCACCACGCACCACGCACGCGCACACGGCGCCCGCTCCGGCGGGCGCCGTGTGCGCTTTTCGCCGCCGGGTTGCCCCTTTCCCGAGGGCTGCAAACGTGATCTGTAGAGCAGAAAATCCCCGGTCAATCGGGGTGCGGCCGTGCTACAGTCGAACCAGTTGCAGTTTTGGTTCCCATGAACGCTTGTGTGCGCCTGCTGGTTCCAACCAACAGGCGCATTTGTTTTGTCCGGTGTTTCAGCCTCCGGATGGGGATCGCGGCTACACGGGGTCCACGAGGTGTGGGCTCCGATGCCCCAGTTAGAGGAGACGGTTATGGCTACCGGCACCGTGAAGTGGTTCAACAGCGAAAAGGGCTTCGGCTTCATCGAGCAGGAGACCGGCGGCCCGGACGTGTTCGCCCACTACTCGAACATCAGCGCCCAGGGCTTCCGCGAGCTGGTCGAGGGTCAGAAGGTCGAGTTCGACGTGACCCAGGGCCAGAAGGGCCCGCAGGCCGAGAACATCCGCGTCATCTGAGTCCGGCTTCCGAGCTGACTCGCGATCTCGCGTAGCGAGGGCCCGTACCGCACGGTGCGGGCCCTCGTCCATGCCGCCGAACGGCCGGGGCGGCGCACTCCTTTCCCGACGGCCGGGCAGCCCTTTGAACGGGGCTGTTGACCGACGGATGGAGAAACCGTGACCACCCCTGCCCAGCCGCCCCGCGACGGCGGTCGCACCCGCAAGCCCCGCACCACCCGCACCGGCGGTGCCCCGCGCGCCGGCGCGCCCCGCACCGAGGGCGCCCGTTCCGGCGCCCCCCGCGGCGGTGCCCCCCGCACCCCTCGCCGCAACGCGCCCCGCGTCGCCGAGGCCGCCGACTTCACCGTCGTCGAGGGCACCCCGGCCCGGCCCCCGGCGGCGAGCTTCGCCGAGCTGGAGCTCCCCAAGGGCATCCTGAGCGCGCTCACCCGCGAGGGCGTCATCGAGCCGTTCCCGATCCAGGCGGCCACCCTGCCCGACTCGATCGCCGGCCGCGACGTGCTCGGCCGCGGCCGTACCGGCTCCGGCAAGACCCTGGCCTTCGGCCTGCCGGTCCTCGCCCGCACCGCCGGCAAGCGCGCCGACGCCCGCCACCCGCTGGCGCTCGTGCTGACGCCCACCCGCGAGCTGGCCCAGCAGGTGACCGAGGCGCTCACGCCGTACGCCACCGCCGTCAACCTGCGGATCGCCACCGTCGTCGGCGGTATGTCGATCACCCGGCAGGCCAACGCCGTCCGGCGCGGCGCCGAGGTGCTGGTCGCCACCCCCGGCCGGCTGGACGACCTGATCGGCCGCGGCGACGTCAACCTCTCCGACGTCGCGATCACCGTGCTGGACGAGGCCGACCAGATGGCCGACATGGGCTTCCTGCCGCAGGTCACCAAGCTGCTGGAGCAGGTCGCCGAGGGCGGGCAGCGGATGCTGTTCTCCGCCACCCTGGACCGCAACGTCGACCGCCTGGTCAAGCGCTTCCTGACCGACCCGGTCACCCACTCGGTGGACCCCTCGGCCGGTGCCGTCACCACCATGGACCACCACCTGCTGCAGCTGGAGCAGGCCGACAAGGCCTCCGCCGCCGCCCACATCGCCTCCCGCGACGGGCGCGTGATCATGTTCGTGCACACCAAGCACGGCGCGGACCGGCTCGCCAAGCAGCTGCTCGCCACCGGTGTGAAGGCCGCGGCCCTGCACGGCGGCAAGTCCCAGCCGCAGCGCAACCGGGTGCTCGACCAGTTCCGTGACGGTCACATCACCGCGCTGATCGCCACCAACGTCGCCGCCCGCGGTATCCACATCGAGGGCCTCGACCTGGTCGTCAACATCGACCCGCCGATCGACCACAAGGACTACCTGCACCGCGGCGGCCGCACCGCCCGGGCCGGCGAGTCCGGCACCGTGGTCACCCTCGTGCTGCCCGACCAGCGCCGCGAGGTCAACCGGCTGATGACGGTGGCCGGCATCCGCCCGACCACCACCAGGATCCGTCCCGGTGACGCCGAGCTGACCCGGATCACCGGCGCCCGTACCCCCAGCGGCGTCCCGGTCACCCTGGCGGTGCCCGCCCCGGCCGCCGCCCCGGCGGCCGAGGGCAAGTCCTCCGCCCCGCGCCGTCGCCCCGGCAAGCGCTCCGCGCTGCCCGCCGACGTCGACATGAACGGCAACCCGCGCCGCCCCCGTCCGAAGCAGCGGCTCGGTGCCGGTGGTTCCGGCAGCGGCCAGGGCGGCCAGGGCGGCGGCGGTTCCCGCCAGGCGGCCGGATTCATCGGCCGCTCCTCCGGCCGTGCCAAGCCCGGCAGCGGCGCCAAGTCCGGCTCCAACTACGGCACCGGCCGCCAGCGCCGCCAGGCCGACTGAGCGACTCGACCGTGAACGGCCCGGCTCCCCCGGTGAACGGGGGAGCCGGGCCGTTCGGCGTTGCCCCCGCTGACGCGGTGCGGGCGGCGACTGCCGACGTGACACGTGCGTACCCGGGGGCGGTGGCGGGTGCGGGGCGGGTGCTTTCCGGACGGATCGGCCCGTCCGGCGGGTGCGGTCCGGTGGCGGGTCCGGCTCCTCGCGGGTGCTGGTCCCGGGTGGTTCGTCCACCCGGGGCCGGGGCCGCTCCGTGGACGGAGGGTTGGCGGATATCGGACGGCGGTCATTGACGGCCGTCCGGTATCCGCTGAGGCTTTCACGCGACCCGCACAACTGGCGCACCGTCACCACACGGCTGCCGCCCGCGGGTTGACCGGGCCCACCCGTCTCCGGAAGGACCTTCCGATGCGCCGTACCGCCGCCCTGTTCAGCACCGTTCTGCTCGGAGCCGCCGCCGCGATCGTCGCGCCGGCCGCCACCGCCCAGGCCGCACCCACCGCGCAGGCCGCACCCACCGCGCAGGCCGCGCAGGCCGGTGCGGAGGTGCTCGCCGGGACCTGCTACGCCTACACCTCCGGCTGGAACGCGTACGGCCAGTGTTCCGGCATCGACCCGCTGCAGACCTGGTACGTCACGGCCACCTGTCAGTACCTCTCCAACGGCCACCCCTTCAACCGGTTCGTCAGCAGCTACAGCTGGGCCGGCGACGGCTCCGTCTCGCTGTCGTGCAACGTCAACGAGACCGCGATGGCGGCCGGTGTGATCGCCGGCCCCAAGCTCCCGCCGCAGCCGGCCGGCCCGATCGGTCAGATCTCCGGGTACGCCGGCAAGTGCGTGGACGTGAAGGGCGCGAGCAGCGCCGACCGCACTCCCGTCCAGATCTACGACTGCAACGGCACCAACGCCCAGCAGTGGAAGATCGCCGTCGACGGCACCGTCCGGGCGCTCAACAAGTGCCTGGACGTCACCGGCGCCGCGACGGCCAACGGCACCAAGGTGCAGCTGTTCACCTGCAACGGCACCGGCGCCCAGCAGTGGCAGGTCCGGGCCGACGGTTCGATCCTCAACCCGCAGTCCGGCCGCTGCCTGGACAACCTGGGCTTCGTCGCCACCAACGGCAACCAGCTCGGCATCTGGGACTGCAACGGCGCGGACAACCAGATCTGGCACGTCCCCGCCTGACCGGGCGCCCGGGCCTCACCGGCCCAGGGTGCCGTGCGCGAGGGTCGAGAGGCCGGCGGTGATCTGCCCGGGGGTGCGGCCGCTGTCGCGCTGGTGGCGGAAGAGCTCGGGGGCGAGCGGGGCGAGGAGCTGGTCGGCGAGCGTCTCCGGGTCCGGCAGGCCGGCCTGCCGGGCGAGGTGGGTGACGTGCAGCCGCCAGAACGCGTAGGCGCCGGTCCGGAAGCGGGCGAGGCCGGTCTCCGCGCCCAGCACCAGGTGGACGTGGGTCTCCAGGAGGTCGACCATCGCCCGGTAGAACGCGGCCAGCCGGTCGGCCGGCGTCGGATGCGCCTCACCCGCCCCGCCGCCCGGTCCGAGCGGCGGGGCGCCGCGCAGCAGTTGCTCCTGGAGGGCCCGCTCGTGCTCGTCGAGCAGGGCGCGGGCGATCGACGCACGGTCCGGGTAGCGGCGGTAGAGGGTGCCGCGGCCGATGCCGGCCGCCTTGGCGATGTCGTCCATGGTGACGGCGGCCGGATCGCCCGCCGCGAACAGCCCCTCGGCGGCGGCGAGGACCTTGGCCCGGTTGCGGGCGGCGTCGGCCCGCTCGCGCGGTGGGGGGCCGTCGGCCATCGGGAGTTCCGTCATGGCTTCACCGTAGAGCGAAGTGGACACCTGGTCCACTTCGCTCTACGGTGGACGGCGGACGTAAGTGGACGGAGTGTCCACTTAATGCCCAGGCCTTCCGTACCCGTCTCCACCCGGGGGTTCACCGTGTCCCACCTCCTGCACCTCGACAGCAGCGCGCGCTCCGACTCCTTCACCCGCCGTCTCGGCGAGGCCTTCGCCGAAGCCTGGCTGGGGGGCGGGGGCGAGGTCACCCACCGCGACCTCGCCGCCGAACCCCTGCCCCCGATCCGCGAGGGCTGGACCCGGATCTGCGACACCCTGCTGCGCGAGGGCATCACCGAGACCGACCGCTACCCCGAGGCCGTCCGCACCGCACAGGAGCAGGAGGCCTGGGCGGTCGTCCGGCCGCTGCTCGACGAACTGGTCGCGGCGGACGTGGTGCTGATCGGGGCGCCGATGTACAACTTCGGCATACCCGCCGCGCTCAAGGCCTGGATCGACCAGGTGACGTTCCCGAAGATGGTCCTCGCCCCGCGGAAGTTCGTGGTCGTCGCCGCCCGCGGCGGCGCCTACGGGCCCGGCACCCCGCGCGCGCCCTTCGACCACAACGGCCGCTACCTGCTCGACTTCTTCCGCGGCCACTACGCGGTCGAGGACGGCGAGGTCATCGCCGCCGAACTGGTCAACTCGCTGGTCGACCCCGCGCTGGCCGGCCGGCTGGAGCAGCACCGGGAGTCGGCCGCCGACGCGCTGTACCGGGCCCAGGAGCTCGGCAACAAGCTCGTCGGCTACCGCGTCCCGCGGGCGGGCTGACGCCGTGCCGTGGATCTGGCTGCTGCTGGCGGGAGCGGTGGAGGTCGCCTGGGCGCAGTCCATCAAGCCGACCGAGGGGTTCACCCGGCTCCCGCAGACCGCGCTCTGCCTCGTCCTGATGCTCGGTGCGGTCTACCTGCTGTCGCGCGCGCTCCAGGACCTGCCGGTGGGCACCTCGTACGCCGTCTTCACCGGCATCGGCACGATCGGAGCCGTCCTGACCGGGCTGGTCCTGCGCCACGAGACGCCGTCCCCGGCGGCCCTCGCGGGCCTCGCCCTGATCACCACCGGCCTGGTCACCGTCCACCTCGGCACCACCGACTGAGCCGGGGCCTCCGGATCGATGGTGGTGGCGCATAGTCCCATGTACATAACCGACATCGATACAGCGGAGGCGTGAATGTCCGTGACGCAGATCGACATCGATGAAGAGGCATTGGAGCGCGCGATGGCTGGCTCTCACCGGCCGGCACCGGAGCGCTTCCGCGGTCGACCTCCTGATCGCGGCGACTGCCGCGCACCACGGGCCCACCGTGCTGCACGACGACGCCGACCACCGCACCGTGGCCCGCCATGCCCCCGACCTCGGCGAGCACAGCATCCTGGACCACGCCCGAGCCCGAGCCGCGCTCGGGATCAGGCGGCCAGTGCGGGGGCGGCCGACGCGGTCCGGCGGGCCGCGTCGTAGCGGTGGAGGAGGAGACGGGCGACCTCGGGGGCGGCGCCGAGGACGTCGGCGAGGAGGTCCGCGCCGTGGGCGGCCCCGGCGATGCGGTCGGGGAGACGGCCGGGGGCGAGCAGGTAGGGGGCGACGGCGGTCCGCCGGGCGCCGGCGCGGCGCAGCGCGGCCAGGGCGTCGGGGACGCGGGGACCGTCGGCGGAGGCGTAGGCGACCTCGACGGCGGCCCAGCCGCGGGTGCGGCGCCACTCGGCGGCGACGGCGCGGGTGGCGGCGTCGGCGGCCGGGTCGGAGGAGCCGGCCGCCGCCAGGACGACGCCGGTGCGGGCCCGGACGGCGGCGGACGCGAGCTCCGGGCCGGCCTCGGTGAGCCGGCGGTCGAGGGCGGCGAGCAGCAGCGGGGACGGGCCGAGGACGTCGGCCGTCGGCAGTCCGGCGCCGGCCGCGCGCAGGGCGGCGGGGATGTCGTGCTTGGCGTGGAACGCGCGGTTGAGGAGCAGCGGCACGGCCACCGCGGCGGAGCCGAGCCGGGAGACGACCTGCGGGATCCGCGGGGCGCAGTGGTCCAGGTAGGCGGTGGCGACGTCGAGGCCGGGGCGCAGCGCGCGGACCCGGGCGACCAGGTCGGCGACGGTGGCGGCGTGCCGGGCGTCGCGGCTGCCGTGGGCGATCAGCAGCAGGGCGGGGCTGCCCGCCGCCACCGGGGTGGCGGGGGCGGCGGACAGCCGGCCTTCGTTCATGCGGAGCGGCCTTACTTGACGGCGGCCAGCAGGCCGCGGTTGCGCAGGACCCGGCGCTCGACCGGGGTGAAGACGAGGAGTTCGATGGCGATGCCGACGAACAGGATGAGGATGATGCCGAGCAGGACGCCGGCCATGTCCGAGAACTCGCGCTGGTTCTCCAGGTACCGGCCGAGGCCGAGGCCCAGGTCGGGGGAGGAGGCGACGAGTTCGGCGGCCATCAGCGAGCGCCAGGAGAACGCCCAGCCCTGCTTGAGTCCGGACAGGTAGCCGGGGAGCGCGGCGGGGAGCAGGATGTGGCGGGCGCCGGTCAGGCCGGTGGCGCCGATGGTGCGCCCGGCGCGCAGGAACAGCGGCGGCACCTGGTCGATGCCGGCCACCAGGCCGTTGGCGATGGACGGGACGGCGCCGAGCAGGATGACCGCGTACATCATCGAGTCGTTGATGCCGAGCCAGATGACGGCGGCCGGCACCCAGGCGACCGAGGGCAGTGACTGGAGGCCGGAGAGGACCGGTCCGAGAGCGGCCCGGACCGGCTTGACCCGGGAGACCAGCAGGCCGATCGGGGTGCCGATGATGACGGCGACGACGAAGCCGGAGAGGCCGCGCCAGACGCTGGTCCAGATGATCGAGAACAGCGTGCCGGCCGACCACAGGTCCGTGGCGGCCTGCCAGACGTCGGACGGGCTGGGCAGCTTGTAGGAGCTGGTGATCTCCAGGCTGTAGGCGCCCTGCCACAGGGCGAGCACCAGGAGCACGCCGAGCAGCGGCGGCAGCGCCTTCTGCCGCAGGGTGTCCGCGACCGAGCTGCCCTGGGTGCTGACGGCGTCGAGCGCGTCGAGGCCGGCGCCGACGTCGGCACTGTCCGCACCGGGAGCCTTGTCCAGGGTGGCCCGGCTGGTGGGCGTGGTGTCAGTGCTGGCCATGGCGGCGGATCTCCCCACGCAGTTCTTCGGTGATCTCGATGGACAGGTCGGCCACGCCGGAGGACTCGATCCGGCGCGGCTGCGGGAGGTCGATCCGCCACTCGCGGGCGACCCGGCCGGGGCGCGAGGAGAGCAGCACCACGCGCTGGGCGAGCCGGACGGCCTCCCGCACGTTGTGGGTGACGAAGAGGACGGAGAGCTTGCGCTCGGCCCAGATGCGGGTGATCTCGTCGTGCAGGACGTCGCGGGTGATGGCGTCGAGGGCGGCGAACGGCTCGTCCATGAGCAGCAGCGAGCTGCCCTGGGCGAGCGCGCGGGCCAGGGCGACGCGCTGGCGCATGCCGCCGGAGAGCTCGTGCACGCGCTTGCCGTGGGAGCCCTGGAGGCGGACGAGTTCGAGCAGCCGCTCGGCCTCGGCGCGGCGCTCGGCCCGGGGGACACCGGCGAGCTTGAGGGCGAGTTCGATGTTCTTTCCGGCCGTGAGCCAGGGGAAGAGCGCGTGTTCCTGGAACATCAGCGCGGGGCGTCCCCCGGGTACCTCGATGGTGCCCGCGGTGGGCGCGTCGAGGCCGGCGACCAGGTTGAGCAGGGTGGACTTGCCGCAGCCCGAGGCGCCGAGCAGCGTGACGAACTCGCCCGGTGCGACATCGAGGGTGATGTCGTCCAGGACGTGCGTCTGCGCGCCGGGGCGGCCGAAGGACTTGTGCACGTGCGATATCCGGACGGCGGGCGCGCCGTTCCGGGTGCCGACGCCGGGGGCGTCGTCCGAGGTGGTCAGTGCCGGGGTCATCCGGGCACCTCCTGCGTGGTGTGGTCATGGGCCCCTCCGGCCCGCCGGCGGGCCGTGGAGGGGTGGTGGCGAAGGGAGCCGGGGTCCGGGCCCCCGCCCGCACCGTGCTCGGGGCATCGAGCGGGCACGGGGCCTGGGCGGGCGGGGGGTCCGGACCGCGGGGCTTGAACGCGGTGGGCACGCTGCAGGCGCGCCCACCGGTGCCGTGGGGGGTGTTACTTGGTGCCGAGTCCGGCGTCCGCCACGGTGGTCTGGCCCTTCTCCTTGAGCACCTTGTTGAGCAGGGTGAGGTCGTAGATCCCGCTCAGGTTCGGCTTCTTGAGCAGACCGGCGGTCACCGCGTTGTCGGCCTCGGTCTGCAGGGTGGCGGCCAGCGGGTCGTCCAGGAAGTCGATGTCGGCCCACGCGGGGTCGAGGATGGCGGCCTCCAGGGCGTTGCCGGCCTCCTTCTTGATGGCCTCGTTGGCGATGGCCTTGGCCTTGTCCGGGTTGGCCTTGATGAAGGCGTTGGTGGTCACCGAGCCGCGCAGGACGGCCTCGACCACGTCGGGGTGCTCGGCCAGGAACTTCTGCGAGACGATGATGTTGGTGATCACGAACTGCTTGTTCGGCCAGATGTCCTTCTCGTTGAGGAGGACCTTCGCGCCGAGGGTGACCAGCTTGGACGCGGTCGGCTCCGGCACCCAGGCGCCGTCGATCGAGCCCTGCTTGTAGGCGTCCGGGGTGACCTTGTTGTCCGAGCGGACCACGCTGACGTCGCCGGCGCCGGACTGGGCGTCGACCTTGTAGCCCTTGCCGGCCAGGTAGTTGAGGAGCGCCACGTCCTGGGTGTTGCCCAGCTGCGGGGTGGCGATCTTCTTGCCCTTGAGGTCGTCCAGGGTGGCGATCTTCTCCGGGTTGACCACCAGCTTGACGCCACCGGAGGCCGAACCGCCGATGATCTTCAGCGACTTGCCCTCGGACTTGGTGTAGCCGTTGATCGCGGGGGAGGGGCCGATCCAGCCGATGTCGATGGAGCCGGCGTTGAGCGCCTCGATCTCGGCCGGGCCCGCGTTGAAGACCTGGGTCTTGATCTGGGTGGCGCCGAGCTCCTTCTGGAGGATGCCCTCCTGGAGGCCGACCAGCGGGGTGCCGTGGGTGAGGTTGGCGAAGTAGCCGATCTTCACCGAGTCGGCGGAGAGCTTGGCGGCGCTGGCGGAACCGGCGGCAGCGGTGCTGGGCTTGCTGTCGTCGCTCTTCGAGCCGTAGCCGCAGGCGGAGAGCAGGGTCACGGCGGTCAGCCCGGCCACGGCTGCGGCGGCGGAGCGTCTGATCCGGCCAGCGCCGGGATGTGCCGGGCTATGCGGCTGGTGGGCGTGCGGGAGCGCCTGGTGCGGTGCCATGGTGGAAGTCCTTCTCGCGGACGGACCGCCGGGATGCGGTCTCGGGGCGGACAACGGTCAGGGTGGTGCTTGCGGCATCGAGTGATGCGGGGCAAGCCGGGTCGGCACTGCTGTTCCGGCTGTGGGGCGGAACAGTGACCGGCCCGGTGACAGGGCTGTTGTCAGCCCTGTCGGCTCACACATCGCGTCAGGCCGCCCTGGCCGCTGCCGAGGACGCCGCTGCCTATGCGGCCGCCTTCCTTGTCCATGCCCGAGAACGCCTCGCTGGGCATCAGACCCAGTCCTCCTCGTCCGGTGTGTCGGAAGCGTCGTTGCTGCGTACGGTGTCGAACGCCTCGCCCGCCATGCCGGCGGTGAGGGTGGTGCCGTCGGCCGGGTCGATCAGCAGGAACGACCCGGTCAGACGGTTGTCGGAGTAGCCGTCGAGCGCCAGCGGTTCGGCGGTGCGGAGCACCACGTGGCCGATGTCGTTGACGTTCAGGCCGTCGGCGCCGGAGCCCTGTTCGAGCTTCCCGTCGCGGATCGGCGCGGTGATGTCGATCCGGTAGGAGATCTCCTTGACCAGCGCGCGGACCGTGCGGGTGGTGTGCTTGAGCAGCACCTTGTCGCCGGCCCGCAGCGGGCGCTCGCTGAGGTGGCTGACGGTGGCCTCGATGTCCTTGGTCGGGACGGGGGCCGGGCCGGCCGCGATCAGGTCGCCGCGGGAGATGTCGAGGTCGTCGGCGAGGCGGACGGTCACCGACTGGGGGGCCCAGGCGGCGTCGGTCTCCCGGCCGAGCGCGTCGATGCCCACGACCGTGGTGGTGTGGCCGGAGGGCAGCACCGTCACCGGGTCGCCGACCCGCAGCACGCCGGAGGCCAACTGCCCCGCGTAGCCGCGGTAGTCGGGGTGGTCCTCGGTCTGGGGGCGGATCACGTACTGGACCGGGAAGCGGACCGGCTCGATGCTCGGGTCGCTGCCGACCGGGACGGTCTCCAGGTGCTCCAGCAGGGTCGGACCGCCGTACCAGTCCATGTGCGCGGAGGGCTCGACGACGTTGTCCCCGGCCAGGGCCGAGATCGGGACGGCCACCACGTCCTTGACGCCGAGCGAGGCGGCGTAGGCGGTGAACTCCTCGGCGATGGCGGCGAACACCGGCTCCGCGTACTCGACGAGGTCCATCTTGTTGACGGCCAGCACGACGTGCGGCACGCGCAGCAGCGCGGCGACGGCGGCGTGCCGGCGGGTCTGCTCGACCACGCCGTTGCGGGCGTCCACCAGGACGACGGCGAGCTCCGCGGTGGAGGCGCCGGTCACCATGTTCCGGGTGTACTGCACGTGCCCCGGGGTGTCGGCGAGGATGAACCGCCGCCGCGGGGTGGCGAAGTAGCGGTACGCGACGTCGATGGTGATGCCCTGCTCGCGTTCGGCGCGCAGGCCGTCGGTGAGCAGCGCGAGGTCGGGCGTCTCCTGGCCGCGGCTGCGGGAGGCGTGCTCGACGGCCTCCAGCTGGTCGGCCAGCACCGACTTGGAGTCGTGCAGCAGGCGGCCCACCAGGGTGGACTTGCCGTCGTCGACGGAGCCGGCGGTGGCGAAGCGCAGCAGCGAGGTGGCGGTGGTTTCCTGGGTGGTGCTCATTAGAAGTATCCCTCGCGCTTGCGGTCTTCCATCGCGGCCTCGGAGAGCTTGTCGTCGGCGCGGGTGGCGCCGCGCTCGGTGAGGCGGCTGGCCGCGATCTCGACGATGACGGCCCGGATGTCGGTCGCGTCCGAGTCGACGGCGCCGGTGCAGGACATGTCACCGACGGTCCGGTAGCGGATCAGGCGCCGCTCGACCGGCTCGCTCTCCTTGGGGCCGCCCCACTCGCCGGCGGTCAGCCACATGCCGTCGCGGGCGAAAACGTCGCGCTCGTGGGCGTAGTAGATCTCCGGGAGCTCGATGGACTCGCGCTCGATGTACTGCCAGACGTCCAGCTCGGTCCAGTTGGAGAGCGGGAAGACGCGGACGTGCTCGCCGACCGCGTGCCGGCCGTTGTAGAGCGACCACAGCTCGGGGCGCTGGCGGCGCGGGTCCCAGGCGCCGAACTCGTCGCGCAGCGAGAAGACGCGCTCCTTGGCGCGGGCCTTCTCCTCGTCGCGGCGTCCGCCGCCGAAGACGGCGTCGAAGCGGCCCGTCTCGATGGCGTCCAGCAGCGGGACGGTCTGCAGCGGGTTGCGGGTGCCGTCGGGGCGCTCGCGCAGCCGGCCGTCGTCGATGAAGTCCTGGACGTGGGCGACGTGCAGGCGCAGGTTGTGCTCGGCCACCACGCGGTCGCGGTAGGCGATGACCTCGGGGAAGTTGTGGCCGGTGTCGACGTGCAGCAGCGAGAACGGGACGGCGGCCGGCCAGAAGGCCTTGAGCGCCAGGTGCAGCATGACGATGGAGTCCTTGCCGCCCGAGAACAGGATCACCGGGCGCTCGAACTCCCCCGCGACCTCGCGGAAGATGTGCACCGACTCGGCCTCCAGCGTGTCCAGGTGGGACAGCGTGAAGGCCCCCCCGGCGTTCTGGTCGGGGTCGTCGGCCTGCACCGGGTTCTGGGTCGCGGTGGTCATGCGAGGCCCCTCTCGGTCAGGAAGGCGTGCAGCTCCGCGGCGGACTCGGCCACCGCGCGGCCCTGCGTCTGCAGGCGCAGCTCCGGATGCTCCGGCGCCTCGTACGGGTCGTCAACCCCTGTCAGGCCGGAGATCTCGCCGGCGGCCTGCTTCGCGTAGAGCCCCTTGACGTCGCGCTCGGCGCAGAGCTCGACCGGGGTGGCGACGTGGATCTCCAGGAAGTCCGTGCCGTTCGCGGCGTGCCGCTCGCGGACGGCGGTGCGGGAGTCGGCGAACGGCGCGATCACCGGGGCGAGCACCTTGACGCCGTTGGCGGCGAGCTTCTCGGCGACGAAGCCGATCCGGGTGACGTTGGTGTGCCGGTCCTCGCGGGAGAACCCGAGGCCCTTGGAGAGGAACTCGCGGATCTCGTCGCCGTCCAGCACCTCCACCCGGTGGCCCTCGGCGCGCAGCCGCTCGGCCAGGGCGAAGGCCAGCGTGGTCTTGCCCGCGCTCGGCAGCCCGGTCAGCCACACGGTGGCGCCGCGCTCGCAGGGGGCGGCCGCACGGGCCGCCTCTGCGGCTCTCTCGGCGACCGGGGTGTGGACTGTGCTCACGGTGACTTCTCCAGACGGAAGGGGTGTTGACGATCGATCATGTGCGGCGGGGGTGGCACGGAGGATGCCCGGAGGTGGCTCAGAGGTGAATGCCGCACTCGGTCTTGCCGGTGCCGGACCAGCGGCCCGCCCGGGCGTCCTCGCCCTCCCCGGGCTTGCGGGTGCAGGAGAGCGGCGAACAGCCGATCGACGTGTAGCCCTCCCACAGCAGGGGGTTGAGCAGCACGCCGTTGGCGTTGACGTAGGCGTCCACGTCCTCCTGCGTCCACCGGGCGATCGGGGCGATCTTGACCTTGCGGCGCCGGGCGTCCCAGGAGACCACCGGGGTGCCGGCGCGGGCCGGTGAGTCGTCGCGGCGCAGCCCGGTGGCCCAGGCGTCGTAGCCGCCGAGGCCGCGGTTGAGCGGCTCGACCTTCCGCAGCGAGCAGCACAGGTCCGGGTCGCGGTCGTGCAGGTGCGGCCCGTGCAGGGCGTCCTGCTCGGCCACGGTCAGCGCCGGGGTGAGCGTGATGACGTTGACCGGCATCACCGCCGCCACCGCGTCCCGGGTGCCGATGGTCTCCGGGAAGTGGTAGCCGGTGTCCAGGAAGACCACGTCCACGCCGGGGAAGACGGAGGAGGCGAGGTGGGCGACGACCGCGTCCTCCATGGAGGAGGTGACGCAGAACCGCTTGCCGAAGGTGTCGGCGGCCCAGCGCAGGATCTCCTGCGGGGTGGCCTCCTCCAGCTCCCGGCCGGCCTGCTCGGCCAGCGCCCGGTGGTCATCAGTGGTCGCGGTGGTCATGCGGTGCGCTCCCCCCACTGGTCCGACTCGCGTTGTCCGGGCTGCCGCCGCCCTGGTTCCCACCGGTCTGGTTCCCACCGGTCCGGGCGCCGTTGGCCCGGGCCCCGTTGGCGGGGGAGAGCAGGCCGAGGAACTTCAGCTGGAAGGCCCGGCGGCAGCCGTGGCACTCCCAGGCGCCGTGTCCGACCTCGGAGGGGCGCAGGTCCTCGTCACCGCAGTACGGGCAGAAGAACGGTGCGGCGCGCTCGCTCACGACAGCTGCTCCTCGCCGGCCCTGGCCGCCCACTGGGCGAACCGCTCGCCCTCGGCGCGGTCGGCCTGGTACCGGGTCAGGACGCGCTCGACGTAGTCGGGCAGGCCGTCCTTGGTGACCTTGAGGCCGCGGACCTTGCGGCCGAAGCCGGCCTCCAGCCCGAGCGCGCCGCCCAGGTGGACCTGGTAGCCCTCGACCTGGTTGCCCTGCTCGTCGGTCACCAGCTGGCCCTTGAGACCGATGTCGGCGACCTGGATGCGGGCGCAGGCGTTCGGGCAGCCGTTGATGTTGATGGTCAGCGGCTCCTCGAAGTCGGGGAGGCGCTTCTCCAGCTCGTCGATGAGCGTGCGGCCGCGCTCCTTGGTCTCGACGATGGCGAGCTTGCAGTACTCGATGCCGGTGCAGGCCATGGTGCCGCGGCGGAACGGTGAGGGCGTGACCCGCAGGTCCAGCGCCTCCAGGCCGGCCACCAGCGACTCGACCCGGTCCTCGGTGATGTCGAGGACGAGCATCTTCTGCTCGGCGGTGGTGCGCAGGCGGTCGCTGCCGTGGGCCTCGGCGAGGTCGGCGATCTGTCCGAGCAGCTTGCCGTCGACCCGGCCGACGCGCGGCGCGAAGCCGACGTAGTAGCGGCCGTCCTTCTGCCGGTGCACCCCGACGTGGTCGCGCCAGCGGCCGGCGGGCTCCGCCGGGGCGGGGCCGTCGACCAGCTGGTACTTGAGGTACTCGTCCTCCAGTACCTGGCGGAACTTCTCCACGCCCCAGTCGGCGACCAGGAACTTCAGCCGGGCGCGGTTGCGCAGCCGGCGGTAGCCGTAGTCGCGGAAGATGCCGATCACACCGCCGTAGACGTCGGCGACCTCGTCGAGCGGGACCCACGCGCCGAGCCGCACGCCGAGCTTGGGGTTGGTGGAGAGGCCGCCGCCGACCCAGAGGTCGAAGCCGGGGCCGTGCTCGGGGTGGACGACGCCGACGAAGGCGATGTCGTTGATCTCGTGCGCGACGTCCAGCAGCGGGGAGCCGGAGACGGCGGACTTGAACTTGCGCGGCAGGTTGGAGAAGTCCTTGTTGCCGATGAACCGGCGCTGGATCTCGTCGATGGCGGAGGTGCCGTCGATGATCTCGTCCTCGGCGATGCCGGCCACCGGGGAGCCGAGGATGACGCGGGGGGTGTCACCGCAGGCCTCGGTGGTGGAGAGGCCGACGGCCTCCAGCTTCTGCCAGATGGAGGGGACGTCCTCGATCCGGATCCAGTGGTACTGGACGTTCTGCCGGTCGGTCAGGTCGGCGGTGTTGCGGCCGTACTCCTGCGAGACCTCGGCGACGGCGCGGAGCTGGGCGACGGTCAGCCGGCCGCCGTCGATGCGGACGCGGAGCATGAAGTACTCGGCGTCGAGCTCGTGCGGGTCGAGGATCGCGGTCTTGCCGCCGTCGATGCCTTCCTTGCGCTGGGTGTAGAGACCCCACCAGCGCATCCGGCCGCGGAGGTCGGCCGGGTCGATCGAGTCGAAGCCCCGGTGCGCGTAGATCGTCTCAATACGTGTCCGCACGTTGAGACCGTCGTCGTCCTTCTTGAACTGCTCGTTGGCGTTCAGAGGGGTGAAGTGGCCCATGCCCCACTGGCCCTCACCGCGGTGACGGGTCACCTTGCGAGGCGCGGCGGGGCGTCGCGCGGGGGCGGCGTCGGCCGTGGGCTCGGCGGTCTCGGGAGTGGTGGCCATGGTGAAGTCCTTCGGGGCAGGTGGCTCTGACGCCGGGTGGGTCGCTGGACGAGCTCGGCGGTTCGGTGCTGCTGTGACCTGCGGGTTCTCAAGGCCTGCGATGCAGTGACCGGCTGACCGGGCGGGCGCCTGCGCGTCCGCTGCGGCGGGGACGGCGAGGTGGTGGCGCCGGGTGCGGTGGGTGGCGGCGGGGTGGGGCTCAGGTCACCGGACAGATGGCGCTGGACACGCGAAGGAGATCGACGTGAAGTCGACCTACTAGGGTGGTTCCGGCGCTCGGCATGGCAAGAGATTCGCACGGAGCACGACTCGCGGTCCACTAACGTCCGTATTCTGGACCAGAAGGTTTCGAATACTGAGATGTCGGAGCGTTCCCGCCGCTCCCCGTTCCGGGCCCCTCGGCAGATCGTCGACGGACGGTCGGCACGGCCTCGCCCCGGGGCCGGCGCGGGGCCGGCAGATGGTCGGCGGGTGTTCGGGAAGTGTCCGGCGGGCGGCCGCCGCGGGTCGGACGACGGGTCGAACGGCGGCTCCGCGCCACGGGAGATCAGTGGACCGGCCACGGCCCGATACCGTTAGCCCTGTGCAAGCAGCAGGCGAAACGACCAGACCGAACCCCGAGCGGCCCTCCCGTCGTCGGGGCAAGGGCTCCCGGCGGGCGGCCAGACAGGTCACCTGGCGGTCCACCACCTGGGCCCTGGTCAAGGACACCACCAACACCTGTGTCGAGTACCGGGTCACCGGCCTCGCGGCGGAGGCGGCGTTCTTCACCCTCCTCTCCATCCCACCCCTGCTGCTCTGCCTCGCCGGCACCCTCGGCTACCTCGACGACTTCCTCGGCGCCGGCACCATCGACAACCTCAAGGCCGACATCGTCAAGGCCGCGGGGACGGTCCTCTCCGACTCCTCGATCACCGAGGTCGTGCAGCCGCTGCTGGGCCAGGTCTTCGACCAGACCCGGCCCGACCTGATCTCGATCGGCTTCCTGCTCTCGCTCTGGTCCGGATCCCGGGCGCTCTACATCTTCATCGACACCATCACCGTGATGTACGGGCTCGACGGCAAGCGGGGCATCGTCAAGACCCGGCTGATGTCGCTCGGCCTCTACCTGGGCGCCCTGGTCATCGGCTCGCTGGTGCTGCCGCTGCTGATGGCCGGGCCCGGGCTGGTGATGAACGCCGTCCCGGGGATCGCCGGGCTGGTCAACGCCGCCTACTGGCCGTTCGCCATCCTGCTGCTGATCGTCTCGCTGACGACCCTCTACCACCTCGCCGTGCCGGTCTCCACGCCCTGGCGGGAGGACATCCCCGGGGCCCTGGTGGCGCTGGTGGTGCTGGTCTTCTGCAGCGTCGCGCTCCGCCTCTACCTGGTCAGCTCCATCGAGGGCCACTCGGTGTACGGCTCGCTGGCCGCCCCGGTCGCCGTCCTGCTCTGGATCTTCGTGGTGGCGCTCGCGGTGCTCATCGGCGCCGCGATGAACGCGGCCATAGACCGCCGCTGGCCCACCCTGGAGACGGCCGACGCCCGGGCCGAGAACGAGCGCGCCCACGAGGAGGCGGCCGCCGCCGTGGTCCGAGAGGTGGCCGCCCGCCGTGCCGTCGAGCGGGCCCGCCGGGCGCGTGAGCTCGGCCTCGCCGAGGGCGGCGAGGAGGAGCACTGGGAGGACGAGGGCGAGGAGGTCGACGTCCCCTCCGAGTACCCCGAGCGGTGGGCCGACGTGCTGGCCGCCGACAACGTCCGCGGCCGGATCGCCGCGCGCGGGGGCGGTCCGCACCACCGGCCCGCGCCACCCCCGCCGGACAGCGACCGGCCGGTCGCACCGCCCCCGGAGTACCCGCTGCCCAGCCACCCGCCCCGCCCGCCGTGGGACCGGCGCTGAGGCGGGTCCGGTCCCGGGACGCGGCCGGACCCGGGACGGGACGGCGGCGGGGGCGGGACGGCGCCGGGCTCGCGGCCGGCTTCGGGACCGGCGTCGGGGCAGGGTCGGGGCCGGGTTCGTCGCGGTGAATCCGCCGGTGAAAAACCGGTTGGCAGGCGGGGGCGGCTTGGCTACGGTGTGAGTCGTCCGGTTCGGGCCGTGCCAATGCCGGTCCGAGGAGAGAAAGCAGGAGGTGGGTCCCATGGCCACGACTGTCATGACGGCTGCCCTGGGCAGCGCCCGCATCCACCTCTCCCTGCCGGCCGTCGGCTGACGTAGCCCCTCGCACGTGCAGCCGCAGCCCGGCGGGATCACTTTCCTCCCGAAGGGCCCACTGCGTTGTTCAACGCTGCCTCCGCTTCCGTTTCCTCTTCTCTTCCCGTCTCCTCCTCCCACGAGGACTCCCCGCTGGCCGGGTACGGCTGGACGGCCGAGCTCGACGACCTGTTCGCGCCCCTCGCCGAGGCCGGTCTGACGCCTGCCCGGATCGTCCGGGTCGACCGTGGCCAGTGCGACGCCGTCCTGACCGACCCGGAGACCGGCACGCTGCGCACCGTCCGGGCCGACACCCGGCCGGTCGGCGACGCCGACATGATCAACTGCCCCTGCACCGGGGACTGGGCCGCCGTCGACCTCACGGCCCGGCCGATGGCCACCGTCGTGGCGCTGCTGCCGCGGTCCACCGCGATCATCCGCAAGGTCGCGGGCAAGCGCTCCGACGGCCAGGTGCTGGCCGCCAACGTCGACACCGTGGTGATCGCCGCGTCGCTCGCCGCCGAGCCCGACCTGGGCCGGATCGAGCGCTTCCTCGCCCTCGCCTGGGAGTCCGGCGCCGAGCCGCTGGTCGCGCTCACCAAGGCCGACCTGGTCGACGACGCCGACTTCATCCGGGCCGACGTCGAGGCCGCGGCGCCCGGCGTCACCGTGCTGGTGGTCAGCGCCGAGACCGGCGAGGGGGTGGACGTGCTGCGCGCCTGCACGCCCGGCACCACCGCCGTGATCGGACAGTCCGGCGTCGGCAAGTCCACCCTGACCAACGTGCTCGCCGGGGCCGACGTGATGGCCGTCCAGCAGGCCCGCGCCGTCGACCAGAAGGGCCGGCACACCACCACCACGCGCGAGCTGGTCCCGCTGCCCGGCGGCGGGGTGCTGATCGACACGCCCGGTCTCCGCGAGGTCGGCCTCTACGGCGGCGAGGGCGTGGCACTCGCCTTCGCCGACATCGAGGAGCTGGCCGAGGACTGCCGCTTCCACGACTGCAACCACCACACCGAGCCCGGTTGCGCGGTGATCGCCGCGCTGGCCGAAGGGAGCCTCCCGGAGCGTCGGCTGGAGAGCTACCGCAAGCTCCAGCGGGAGGGCGAGTGGATCGCCTCCCGCTCGGACGCCCGGCTCGCGTCGGCCCGGCTGAAGAAGTGGAAGACCATCACCAAGTCGATGCGCGCGGCGGGAGGTCCCGTGAAGCGGTGACGTCCTGCTCCGCAGCCGGTCGGCCGGTCGGTCGGTCGGTGGTGGCGGCGGGCGGCGGGTCCCCTGGGGGCTCGTCCCTCCGCCCCGCCGACCGTGGCCGCCCAGCCGCTGGCCTGCCCCGCTGACGCCCGCCCGCCCGCCCGCCTGCCCGGCCGGCCAGGCGGGCGTCAGCGGAGGTCGGCCACCAGCCGGAAACGCTCCAGCACGACCGGGGTGACGTCGTCCACGGTGAAGTCCGGGTCGCCGAGGGCCGCGCGCAGCTCGTCGCCGTGCCAGAACCGCTCGTGCGCGGCCCGCCACTCCGCGACCGTCGCATAGCCCTCGCCCTCGTCCAGGGCGTGCTGCAGTCCGACCTCGCCGAGCAGGACGACCCGGACGTCCGTCGTCTCGGTCACCGCGACGACCCGCCCGGCCGAGTCGACCACCGCGCCACGGGTACCGGCCCTGGGGAGCGGCTCCCCCTCGTGCTCGTACTCGACGACCAGCCCGGTGGTGCTGGTCTTGGCGCCGGAGAGCACGGCCGCGACCAGCTTGTCCCGGAGCGGTCCGGGGAACGCGAACTCCTCCACCCGCAGCCCGGCGATCCGAGGGTCGTCCGGGCCGGTGTAGGACTGCTCGGGCATGCGGGGCTCCTCAGGACGCGGGTCGGCCGGGGTCGGCCGGGGCGGGATCGAGCGCAGCGTAGCCGTTCCGCCGTCGGGTGGCGCGCGGTTTTCCGACCGGTCGGGCGGCGGCTCGGCGGGCCCGTCCCGCCCGCCGCCCCGGCGTCCCCACGGGTCCGGACGGTCACGTCCGATTTCCGCCAGTCGAGCCCCCTCCGGTGCCGCAGACTGGACAGCGTGATCGACGACGACATCCGGTACCGAGCTGTGGACAGCCGGGACGCCCGCTTCGACGGCGTCTTCTTCACGGCTGTCACCTCGACCGGGATCTACTGCCGGCCGAGCTGCCCGGCCGTGACCCCCAAGCGCGTCAACTGCACCTTCTACCCCAGCGCCGCCGCCGCCCAGAGCGCGGGCTTCCGGGCCTGCCGCCGCTGCCGCCCCGACTCCGTCCCGGGCTCGCCGGAGTGGAACCACCGGGCCGACCTGGTCGGCCGCGCGATGCGGCTGATCGGCGACGGCATCGTGGACCGCGAGGGCGTCGCCGGCCTGGCCCAGCGCCTCGGCTACAGCTCCCGCCAGCTCCAGCGTCAGCTCACCGCCGAACTCGGCGCCGGCCCGATCGCGCTGGCCCGTGCCCGCCGGGCGCAGACGGCGCGGCTCCTGCTCCAGACCACCGAGCTGCCGGTCACCGAGATCGCCTTCGCCTCCGGGTTCGCCTCCGTGCGGCAGTTCAACGACACCGTCCGCGAGGTGTACGACCGCACGCCGAGCGGCCTGCGCGCCGAGGTCACGGCGGGCCGGCGGACCGCCACCCCGGCGGGCGGCCTCGCCCTGCGGCTGGCCTACCGGGGCGCCCTCGACAGCGACCACCTGATCGACTTCCTCGCCCTGCGCGCCGTCCCCGGCGTGGAGGAGGTCGTGCCCGGCTCCCGGCCGGGCGTCCGCACCTACCGCCGCACCCTCGCGCTCCCGTACGGCCACGGCATCGCCGAGGTGGACGGCCTCGCCCCCGGCGAGCCGCGTGCCCGCGGCTGGCTGGACTGCCGGCTCTTCCTCACCGACCTGCGTGACCTGCCGACCTCCGTCCAGCGCCTGCGGGTGCTGTTCGACCTGGACGCCGACCCGCTCGCGGTCGACGACCAGCTCGGCGCCGACCCGCTGCTCGGCCCGCTGGTCCGGGCCCGCCCGGGCCTGCGCTCGCCCGGCCACGTCGACCCGCACGAGCTGGCCGTCCGGGCCGTCCTCGGTCAGCAGGTCACCGTCGTCGCGGCCCGTACCCTGGCCGGCCGGCTCGCCGTGAAGTACGGCTGCGCGCTGCCCGAGCCCAGCGGCGGGCTGCGGCTGCTCTTCCCGACCGCCGCCGCCCTCGCGGTCGCGGATCCCGAGGACTTCGCGATGCCGGCCGCCCGTCGCCGGGCCCTCACCGGCCTCTGCGCCGCCCTCGCCGAGGGCGTCGTCCGGCTCGACGGCGGGGTCGACCGGGAGGAGGCGGCCGCGCAGCTGCTCGCCCTGCCCGGCATCGGCCCGTGGACCGTCGGCTACCTGCGGATGCGGGCCCTCGCCGACCCGGACGTCTTCCTGCCGACCGACATCGGCGTCAAGCACGGACTGCTCCGGCTCGGCGCCGACGGCGACCCGAAGTCCGCCGCCCGCACGGCCGAGGCCTGGGCCCCCTGGCGCTCCTACGCCCTCCACCGCCTCTGGGCGGGCCAGGCCACCGACCCCAGCACTGGAACGGAGAACACCTGACGATGAGCACCACCGAGCAGACCGGCACCGAGCCGAGCACCACCGAGCACACCGAGCAGACCGGCACCGAGCAGACCGGCACCGAGCCGAGCACGGCCGGCGCCGGCACCACCGTCTTCACCTTCATGGAGAGCCCGTTCGGGCGGCTGATGCTCAGCGGCGTCCGCCCCGTGGACGGCGGTCCGGCCGCGCTGGCCACCGTCACCGCCCCCGGCCAGAAGTACGCGCTCGCCGAGCCCGACGACGACTGGGTGCACGATCCGGCCGCGCTGACCGAGCCGGTGGCCCAGCTGACCGCCTACTTCGCCGGGGAGCTGACCCACTTCGACCTCCCGCTCGCCCCGGTGGGCACCGACTTCCGCCGCCGGGTCTGGGCCGCCCTCGACCGGATCCCGTACGGCGAGACCGTCACCTACGGCCGGCTCACCGCGCTGGCGGGCGAGTCCCCGAAGGCCGTCCGCGCGGTCGGTGGCGCGGTCGGTGCCAACCCCCTGCTCATCGTCCGCCCCTGCCACCGCGTCCTCGGCGCCAACGGCGCCCTGACCGGCTTCGCCGCCGGGACCGACCGCAAGCGCTGGCTGCTGGACCTGGAGAGCGGCGCCCTGTTCTGAGCCCGGCCCCACCGGCCCCACCGGCCGGCCGGCGGTGCGGTACGCGGACGGTCGGCGGCCCGCCGCGGGAGCCGGTCAGGCCGGGTCGGCCGTCAGCGCCACGCGCCAGTCGTTGCTGCGCATCCGGCGGCCGGGCGGGAACTCGAAGTCGGTCTCGCCGAGGAGGGTGAAACCCGCCTTGCGGCAGACCGCGTTGGACGCGGGGTGGCCGACGGACGGGAAGGCGTGCAGCCAGGGGTGGCGGGCGGTGCGGGCGGCGGCCCGTACGGCGGCGCGGGCCGCCGCCGCGGCGATGCCCCGGCCCTGGTGGCCCGGCAGGACGTTCCAGCCCATCTCGTAGACGGTCGCGCCCTGCCAGTCGCGCTCGGCGTAGCCGACGCTGCCGACGGCCTCGTCCTCGGGCTCCAGCACGATGCGGTACATGCAGCCGATGCCGGACGGGACGAGGTCCAGGTAGCGGCGGTGGCGGACGAGCATCCGCTCCTCGCTCTCGGGGCCGCCGACGTGCGCGCGCATGTCCGGGGTGTTGATCCGGCGCAGCAGCCCGAGGTCCACGTCGGTCCAGGGTTCGAGACGGAGGAGGGAGGGGTCCATGGCCGGACGGTAGTCGGCGGTGCGGCCTCCGGCGACCGGTTTTCGCGGTGCCCGCTGCTCAGAGGACCGGTTCGGCGAGCGCCCGGGCGAGGTTCTCCAGGGCGGGCAGGGCGTGCATGACGGCGTCGCGGTCGGCGGGGGACAGGGCGTCGAGCGCGGTGGCGATGCGGCGCTCGTGGGCGTGCTGCCAGTCGTCGAGCTGGCGCCGACCGGCCGGGGTGAGGGCGATCCGGGCGGTGCGGCGGTCGCCGGGGTCGGCCTGGCGGTCGACGAAACCGGCCTCCAGCAGTTTGCCGACCAGACCGCTGACGGTGTTCGGGGCGAGCCGTTGCCGGGCGGCCAGTTCGCCGACGCGCAGCGGGGCGGCGGCGAGCGTCTGGAGGAGCTCGACCTGCGCCATCGGCAGGGATTCCCAGGGGTAGTCGGTCCGGATGCTGCTGCGCAGGGTGCGGCGGAGCCGGGTGACCACGTCGGTGAGCCGTCGGGCGCGTTCGACCGCCGCGGTTTCCGGGTCCTGGGGGCCGACGACGGCCGGCCCGGAGGCGGGTTCGGGAACGGGTGGTGACGACGGCATGGCGGACAGCGTAGCGCCTGGTGCGGACGGTCTCCGACGGCCTTGATCCGGTCGACGGCGATCGATCCCGGTCGTCGGCCGCCAGATCGCACACCGATCATCTCGTAGAGAGAACATATCTGCATCCGATATATTTCGCCGTATGAACGCCGCGTCGACCCTCGCCACCCGGCTGCTCACCGAGCACCCCCGGCCGCGCGGCATAGCCCGCCGACGGCACGCCCACTGGCTCGCCGTCGCCACCGTCTGCCTGGGCGCCTTCCTCGGCCAGCTCACGGCCAGCGTCACCGCCCTCGTCTACCCGGAGCTCCAGCGCCACTTCCACACCGGATTCGCCGCCGTCGAGTGGGTCGCCCTCGCCTACCTCCTGGTCCTGGTGGCCCTGCTCGCGCCGGTCGGGCGCCTCTCCGACCTGGTCGGCCGCAAGACCGTCTACCTCGGCGGGTTCGCCGTCTTCGGCCTCGCCTCGCTGGGCGCCGGGTTCGCCGGCGGACTCGGGACGCTGGTCGCGTGCCGGGCGGTGCAGGCGGTCGGCGGCGCCATGATGCAGGCCAACAGCGTCGCCCTGGTCGCGCGCGGCGTGCCCGGGCACGCGATGCGACGGGCGCTCGGCGTCCAGGCGACCGCCCAGGGACTGGGACTGGCGCTCGGGCCCAGCCTCGGCGGGCTGCTGGTGGAGCACGCGTCCTGGCGCTGGGTGTTCTGGGTCAACGTGCCGATCAGCCTGGTCGGCATCGTCGCCGGCTGGTTCCTGCTGCCCCGGACCCGCCCCGACGTCCTTCCCGCCGCGGCCCCGTCCGCCGCCCGTCCCGGCACGCCGGGCCCGCGTCCGTTGCCACGTCCGGCCCCACGTCCGGGCGGCCTCCCCGGCGCCCGGACCGCCGCGCGCCTCCCGCGTCCGCGCCGGGCCCCCGACTCCGACGGTGGCGCCGGCCGCTTCGACCTGCCCGGTCTGCTGTTGCTCACCGGCTCGTCCACCGCCCTGCTGCTGGCCCTCTCCGCCGCCTCCGGCCTGCCGCTCCCCGGCTGGGCGGTGATCGGACTGCTGCTCGCCGCCGTCCTGCTCGCGTTCGGCCTGGTCCGCCAGGAGCGCCGGGCCACCCGGCCGATCCTCGCGCCCGGCCTGGTCAACACCCCCGGAGTCCGGCCCGGCCTCGCCGTCTCGCTGATCGGGTACCTGCTGCTGTTCTGCCCGCTGGTGCTGGGCCCGGTCCTGCTCGCCGAGTCGGGCCTGCCGACCGCCGGGGCCGGCCTCGTGATCACCCTGCTCCCGGCCGCCTTCGCGGTGGCCGCGTCGGCCGGCGGCGCGCTGCTCCCGCGCAGCTGGACGGACGTCGCCCGGTGCCGCTTCGGTGCCGCCCTCGCCGGGACGGGTCTGCTGTGCTGCGCGCTGCTCCCGGCCGCCGGCGCGCCCGCCCACCTGCTCGCCCTGCCCCTGGCGGTCGTCGGCTGCGGGCTCGGTGTGCTGCTGCCGGCCAACAACGCGCTGGTGATGCGGGCGATCCCGGCGGAGTGCTCGGCGGTCGGCGGCGGCATGGTCAACATGGCCCGCAGCCTCGGTACGGCGCTCGGTACCGCGTTGCCGGTGCTCGGCGTCCACCTGGCGGGCCCGGCGCTCGGCGGCCGGTCGGTGCTGCTCCTCCTCGCCGGGGTCGCCGCCCTCGCGGTGGCGCTCACCCGCCCGGTCCGTCCGGCGGTCCGCCGCTGAGAGGACGGGAACGGCCGGGGCGGCGGACGGGGGCCCCGGCCCCCCCCCCCGCCGGGGCCGGGTGGTGCGGGGCTCAG
>NZ_JBHXDN010000004.1:61999-68193 GCF_042726075.1 Kitasatospora sp. NPDC127035
CCGGGGGGGCTCGGGGGACCCGCGACCCCCGCCCCGGCCGTGCCGTGCTGTTCCGTCGCTCAGGAGGCGGGCACGCCGGGGGCGGCGCCGCGCTCCTGGAGCATGTCCGTCATCAGCTGGATCTCCGAGTTCTGCCCGACCACCATCGACCGGGCGAGCCGCTTCTCGGTCTCGTTCTTCGCCACGTCGACGTAGCCCTGGGCCATCTCCACCCCGCCCTTGTGGTGCTCCAGCATCAGCTGGAGGAAGAGCACCTCGGCGTCCTGCCCGCTCAGCGAACGGAGCTTGGCGAGCTGGGTGTTGGTGGCCATGCCGGGCATCAGCGAGCCGTCGTGCGCCTCGTAGGTGTGCTTCATGCCCATCCACGCCATCGGCTTGGCCGGCGAGTGCTGCGGGAGCCCCCACTGGTCGAGCCAGCCCATCATCATGCCGCGCTGGTTGGCCTGGGTGTTGATGATGTCGAAGGCGAGCGTGCGGGTGTGCCCGTCCGTGGTCCGGTCGCGGACGATGAACGACAGGTCCACCGCCTGCTGGTGGTGGGTCGCCATGTCGCGGGCGAACCCGGCCTCCGGGGAGTCGTCCGCCGGCGCGGAGGCCGAGGAGGATCCGGAGGCGGACGTGCCGCCGGCCACCAGGGCCGGCACACCGAGCGCGAGGGCGAGCGCCGCCGCCAGGGCGGCGGGCCACCAGAGCCGCTTGCGCGAGGTCGCGGGGACGAGGTCGTCGTCCCCGAACTCCTCCTCGCCCGGTGTCACGTCGGGGGCGGTCACATCGCCCCCATGGTGCAGGAGGCCCCGGGCTCCTGGGTCTGCTTGCCCTGGACGTACTTGGTGAAGAACTGCTCCACCCGCGGGTCGGAGGCGCTGTCCACGGTCAGCTGGGTGGACCAGGCGTTCAGGGTGATGGTGCCCTGCTCGTCCGGGTACGGGCTCATCAGCGAGTACGGGGTGGCCTTCACCTTGGCCGACAGGGCCTTGATGTCCTCCGGGGTGGCCTTGCTGTTGTAGGTCACCCAGACGGCTCCGTGCTCCAGCGAGTGGACGGCGCGCTCGTTCTCGACCGGCTGGTCGTAGACGGTGCCCATGCAGTCCAGCCAGATCGCGTTGTGGTCGCCGCCGACCGGCGGGGTCTGCGCGTAGGTGACCTTCTCCTTGACGTGGTTCCGGGTCAGCTCGCCGAAGGTCTGCACGCCGTCGATCGGGGCGCTGGCGGCGACCTCCTTGGCCTTCTTGTCCTTGTTGGCGTCGACCACGATCCAGGTGCCGGTGGCTATCGCGGCGATCACCAGCACGCCGGCGACCGATCCGGCGAGGACCTTGTTACGACGGTCGCGGCGCTGCTCGGCCGCGCGCAGCTCGGCGATCCGGGCGCGGCGGTCGAGACCGGCCTGCTTGGCGCCCGGCTTGTTCGACTGTGCCTTGGACTGCTTGGAGGCGGAACCCATGTGGTGTCCTTGTCCCCACCGCACATCGGGCGCGGCGGTCTGAAGAAGTGGCGGGATGGGGCGGATCCGCCGGTCCCGTCCGTCCGTCGGCCCGCACGGGAGCGCGGGCGGGTGGCACGGGAGGGCCGGCGGCGGGTTCCGCTCAGGACCGGTGTACTTGGAGTTCGTGCAGGTCGGGCGCGGGGTGCGGGCCGACCAGCAGCCCGGCGGGCACCACCCGGGGCAGTGCCTCGGGAGCCTCCGTCAGGGGCGCCGCCGCAGGTTGCGGGTGCGGCGGCGGGTTGGGGAGCTGGGCGTCCTGGGCGCAGTACGGGTGACCGGAGCAGCCGTTGTCGCGATGCGGCGGATCACCGTCGACCGAGCACCACGTCCAGTGCCGGTGGCTCTCCGCGCGGACGCGGTCGCCGACGGTCTGCGGCGTGGTGGCCGGGCCGGTGGTGGTGGTGCGGTGTCCGTGATCGGGCGCCGGGGTGGCGGCCGGTGCGTCCCGGAAACCGGTCGGCGGGCCGACCAGGGGGCCGGCCGGGGCTGCCGCCGGTGCTTCCGGCCGCTCGGTCGTGACGGCCCTGGCGTGGCCCGCGCACGG
Source organism: Kitasatospora sp. NPDC127035 (assembly GCF_042726075.1). Classification (NCBI taxonomy): domain Bacteria; kingdom Bacillati; phylum Actinomycetota; class Actinomycetes; order Kitasatosporales; family Streptomycetaceae; genus Kitasatospora; species Kitasatospora sp. NPDC127035. The sequence goes on from NZ_JBHXDN010000004.1 coordinate 64,030, forward strand.
GAGCGCCGTCAGCAGTCCGGCGAGCAGCAGGATCCACAGCGCGCCGACCGGGCGACCCGCGAGTGCGGTCCTCCACGGTCGGGGTGTGCTGGGGGCCGACGCGGTCATGCGCACATTTAATCAGCCGAACGAGTGAAGCGAGCCCCCTCCCGGGTTCTCACTTTCGGTGGCCGACGGGCCGGAATCCACCGGAAACACCCTGGCCGGGGCGGTTCGGGCGAGCACGGGAGGAACGGAAACGAAACGGACGGCGAATCCGGTGATCGATATCGGTCGATGTGTGCGCGGTTGTCGTCGAAACCCGGACAGCGTCGTTGCCCTCGGAGACAATGTCGTCGAGCCCGGCCCGCCCGGGGGCGGCGCGATCACGGAGCGACCAGGAGCCGCCAGATGACCAAGCAGGGTGCACCCGCGCAGCAGCCCCGGCCGGACGACGGCTGGTGGGACACGGTCTACGCGGGCCCGGCGGGCACCCTCCCCGACACTCCGGACGCGACGCCGGGTGAGGGCAGCGTCGACGACTGGTTCGAGACGGCGGCCGGGTTGATCGGGCACCAGCGGAGCGGGGAGGACGCGGCCACGCAGCCCGAGCCCGAACCTGAACCCGGTCCCGGCCCTGGCCCTGAGGCGGCGGTCGGGGCCGATCCGGTGGCCGACACCCAGGTGCTGGAGCGGGACAGCATCGACGACTGGTTCGACACGGCGGTGGGCGTGATCAGCCCGCAGCCCTCGGACCCCGGAGAGACGCACCGCTTCCCCGCCCCGCCCTGGGCGGACGACGGGCCCGTGAAGAGCCCGGGGGCATCGGCACCGGCATCGGCACCGGCACCGGAACAGCGCCCGGCCGCGCCGCCGGAGCCGGCGTCGGAGCCGGAGCCCGCCGCGGAGCGGCCCGACCTGTGGAGACCGGAGCCGGAGCCGGAGGCCGCCCGCGTGCCGGAACCCCGGCCCCGGCCGGAACCGGCCGTCGCCGAGGAACCGGTCCCCGCCTCTGCACCGGTGCCGGTGCCCGAATCGGTGCCGGCCGTCGCCGAGCGGCCCGAGCCGGACCCCGCGCCCGAGCAGGCTCCTGCCGCTACCCCCACCGCCGCGCCCGTCCCTGCCCCCGCCCCCGCCCCCGCCCCCGCCCCCGCCCCCGCCCCCGCCCCCGCCCCCGCGCCGCGTCCCGCCGTGCGGGCAGGCCGGCCCGGTACCGCGCCCGCCGTCCCGCACGTCGGTGAGCGGCCGCCCACGTACGGGCCCGAGCCGACCGCCGTGCCGGAGGCGGACCCGGGCGCGCTGGGTTCCGTCGTCGCCGATACCGTGCTGGAGGGCGCCCAGTACGCCACCACCACCCTGCGCGCCACCTCCGTCCGCGGAGACTCGGCCCGCTACCGCGGCGAGCCGCGGCGCGACGCCCTGCTGGTGACCCGCTTCGGCGAGGGGACCGACGGCCTGCTGCTCGCCGTGCTCGGCGGCTTCGACCGGGCAGGCCCGGCCGGTGGTCCGGCGGCGGAGGAGGTCGCCGTCGCCGCCGCCGAGGCCTGCCGTCAGCTCGCCACCTCGATCGGGCGCAGCCGGACGGGCCTCGCCGCCGACCTGCGCGACGGCGCCCGGGACCGGCTCCGGTACGGCCTCCAGCGGCTCGCCACCGGCGCGTCCGCCCCGCTGCGCGCACTCGTCCCGGACCCGGACCCGGCTGCGGACCCGGCTTCGGACCCTGCTGCTGACCCGGCCTCCGCGACCGGCCCGGACGGGGAGGCCGAACCGTCCCCCGTGTCGCTGCACTGCCTGCTGGTCTCGCTCGACCCGGCGGCGGGCTACCGCGCGGCGTTCGGGGTCGGCCCGGGCGGGCTGTACCTGTTGCGCTCGGGGCACTGGATCGACGCGTACGCGGCGCGCCTGCTGCACCACCCGGACGGTCAGCCGCCGGTGCCCGAGGGACAGGTGCCGGGTGCGCGCCCGTTCCGCTTCCGGATGGTTCCGGCGACGCCCGGCGACATCCTGCTGCTCTGCACCCCGGGTCTGGCGCGGCCGATCGCCGACGAGCCGGCGGTCGCGCACTTCCTGGCCTCGCACTGGGCGCACCCGCACCCGCCGGGCACGGTGGACTTCCTGCGCCAGGTCCAGGTCCGCGCCAAGGGCTACGCCGACGACCGCACCGCCGCCGCGGTCTGGACGGAGTAGGCGCGGACCGTCCCGGCCCGGCTTCCGGCGCTCGCCCCGCTCAGGCGGGCGTCGTGCCCAGCAGGGTGCCGCAGGCGGATTCGGCGAGGTGGAGGGCGCGGGGGCGGAGGGCGCCGGGGAGCCCGAGGGCGAGCGGGACGGCGAGGCCGTCGAGCAGGGCGCGGATCTGGCTGGCACGCTCCGCGGCGTCGCCGGGGGCGAAGCGGCCGGCGGCGGTGCCCTCCTCGATCAGGGCGACGAGGTCGGCCTGCCAGGGGGCCTCGATCTCCAGCTGCCCCCGGCGCAGGTCCTCGCCGGCGGGGGAACGGCCCCACACCTCGACCCAGAGGATCCAGCGCGGGTCGCCCGGGCCCTCGGGCAGGTAGAGCGCCGTGTACCCGGAGAGCCGTGCACGGACGTCCCGGCCGCCGTCGGCGAGCAGGTCCCGGCGGCGGGCGCCGAGCTGGTCCTCGCTCCAGCGGAGGGTCTCCAGCAGGAGCTGGTCCTTGCTGCCGAAGTAGTAGAGCAGGTGGCCGGCGCTCATCCGCAGCTCCCTGCCGAGGCCGGCCATGGTGAGCTTGGCCAGCCCGTGTTCGGCGATCGCGGCCCGTGCGGTGGCGAAGACCTCCTCGCGGGGGCGTGCCGGTCGGCGGGGGCGGGCGTCCGCCATCTGTCCTGCTCCTCTGGAACCTGGGGGCGGCACGGGAGACCCGCGGGAGGCCACCACGATACCGGCCGTGTCCGGGAGGCCACGGAGGGGGACGAGGGCCGGTTCGGCCCGCGCTCCTGCGGGTACGTACCAACCACGCCGATCAACAGGACCATCCCGATCGGAGGGGATGCCCATGGCCACACTGATCGCCCTGTTCGCGGGGCTCGCGGTGATCGTGACCGGACTGTCGCTCCACCTTCGCCGCCGTCACAGCCGTCCCACCGAGAACCTCGACGGCCTGCTCGCCGAGCAGGAGCGGCTCGCCCAGCTGCGGGCCCTCCGCTCCTCCTACAGCTCGATCGCGATGCACAGCACGCACGGGCTCACCACCGACGACATCGGGAGGTACCACCGGTAGCCGCCCCCACCGCCCAAGGCCCTGGTGCCGACGACGGACGCGCGCGCCGGTCCAAGGTGCCCGGCGCGCCGCGTCGGCTGCGGAGCGGGGCCCGTGGAGGGCGGCCGGGAAAGCCAGGCCCCCGCTCGGCTGCGGCCGGCGGGGGCTCGATCGCGTCCGGGGATCAGAGCGAGGCGTACCGGGTGACGTTGGTGACCTTGCAGCTGATCTTGCCCTTGGTCTCGACCGCACCTTGCGCCTTGAGGGTGGCGGCCTGGCCGGCGGCGAGGTTGTTGGTGGCGGCCAGGCCTTCGCCGATACGCGTACCGGCCGCGTCGACGAACTCGACCTGGATCATGTAGTTGCTGCTCTTGCTGCTGCGATTGGTGACCTTGAGCTGCGCGGACGGCCAGTGCAAGGTGGCGTCGACGTCGCAGGAGGTGAGTTCGACGTCGCCTGTGGCGTCGGCGTTGCCGGGTGCTGCGGGCAGGCTCGGCACGGCGGTGGGCAGGGTCGGCACTGCGGCGGGCAGCGTGGGTGCGGGGGTGCCCGGGGCGGGGGGTGCTCCGGCGGTGGTGGCCTCGACGGCGGGGCCGGTCGGCGTGCTGGTGGTGATGCTGGGGTCGCACGCGGCCAGGCCGAGGACGGCGAGGCTGACGGCGGTGATGGAGAGGGTGGTGCGGCGCATGGGTCCCCCTGGGACACGGCGGGTCGTGGTGAGGGGACCGTATCGGCGCGCACCGGGGCCGCGACGTGGTGTGACGGAGCTGTGACCAAACTGGAAACGGTAAAGGGCCTTCCCGGCCCGTGAGTTGCCCCGGTGTCGATCCGCCGGTCGTGCCGGAACGTCCTGCTTCGGGGCCGTCGGGGGGGGGGGGGGGGGGGGGCGGGCCCCCCCCCCGGGCTCAGTTAGTGGGGTGGGGGGGGCGCGGGCGGCCACCCCCCCGGGGGCGGGCGGCGCGACGACGCG
>NZ_JBHXDN010000004.1:68203-112335 GCF_042726075.1 Kitasatospora sp. NPDC127035
CGCGCCCCGGGCGTGTGGGGGCGCGGGGTGCCCCCCCGGGGGGGGGCCCCCCGGGCGGTGGGGGGGGGCGGGGGGGGGGGCGGGGGGCCCCCCCCCCCCCCCCCCGGCTCTTTCATGATCTGGCGGGAGGGGCCGGGAGAAGGCCACGGCAGGGGGCTGCGACCTCGTCCCGCCGGCGTCCGCCGTGGCGATGCGACGCCCCGGCCTGTCATGATGTCGACCTGAGGGACCGTCACGCCTTCGGCTGCTGCTGGGTGATGCAGTGGATGCCGCCGCCGTTGGCGAAGATCTCGCGGGCGTCGACCAGTTCGACCGTGCGGCCGGGGTAGGCCGCGCCGAGGACGGCGGCGGCCTCCTGGTCGCGCGGGTCGTCGAAGGCGCAGAGCACGACGACGCCGTTGGCGACGTAGTGGTTGATGTACGAGTAGTCCACCGGCTCGCCGTCCTCGTCCGACAGGACGGTGGGGGCGGGCAGTTCGATGACCTCCAGCTGTCGGCCCCGGGCGTCCGTGGCGGAGCGCAGGATCGCCACCAGCTCCCGGCACACCTCGTGGTCGGGGTGCGACGGGTCGGGCTGGACGTGGGCGACGACGACGCCCGGGCGGACGAAGGCGGCGACGATGTCGATGTGGCCGCGGGTGCCGAACTCGTCGTAGTCGCGGGTGAGTCCGCGCGGCAGCCAGATCGCCTTGGTGGTGCCGAGGAAGGCGTGCAGCTCGGCCTCGACCTCCTCCTTCGTCCAGTCGGCGTTGCGGCCCTCGCCGAGTTGGACGGTCTCGGTGACCAGGACGGTGCCCTCGCCGTCGACGTGGATGCCGCCGCCCTCGTTGATGAGCCGCGAGGCGAACCGCCGGACACCGGTCAGTTCGCCGATGTGCTCGGCGACGTGCTGGTCGTTCTCCCAGCGGGCCCAGGACTGGGCGCCCCAGCCGTTGAAGATCCAGTCGGCGGCGGCCAGGCCGCCCTTGCCGTCGATCAGGAAGGACGGGCCGATGTCGCGCATCCAGGCGTCGTCCAGCGGGCGCTCGACGATCTCGACCTCCTCGGCGACGTACTTGCGCGCCTCCGCCGTCCCGCCCGTGTTGACGACCAGGGTGACCGGCTCGTACCGGACGACAGTGTTGGCGACCGCGGCCCAGGCCTCGCGCGCCGCGTGCAGGTGCTCGGGGGTGTCGAAGGTCGGGTTGTCGGTGGGGAACGCCATCCAGGTGCGGTCGTGCGGGTGCCACTCGGCGGGCATCCGGTAGCCGAGCGAGGCGGGGGTGGGGGTGGTCATCGTCGTGTTTCCTTGCGGGGCGGGTGAGGGTGGCCGGGGGGAGGGGGAGTCGGGTCGGAGGTCGGTCAGAGGAAGTAGAGGCGGCTGAGCGAGACGCTGTCGGCGGGCTCGGAGCGCAGCGGGGAGCCGTCGAGCGAGACCAGGCCGGTCTCGGTGACGTCGACGCGGCCGATCCTGGCGTTGCGGACCATGTCGCGCGGACCGATGCCGCGGGTGTTGCGGACGCCGACGCGTCGGCGTCGGGTGGGCAGGCCGTCGGCGGCCTTGTCGAGGTAGGCGCCGTCGGCGGCGGCCTGGGAGACGAAGGCGACGGAGAGGTCGGCGGCGGTGGCGCCGTGGGCGCCGAACTGGGGCCCGAGGACGAGGGGTTCGCAGCGGTCGGTGGAGGCGTTGGGGTCGCCGACGACGCCGTAGGCGGGGAAGCCGGCCTTGAGGACGAGCTGGGGCTTGGCCCCGAAGTGGTCGGGGCGCCAGAGGACGATGTCGGCGAGCTTGCCGACCTCGATGGAACCGACCTCGTGGGCCAGGCCGTGGGCGATGGCGGGGTTGACGGTGAGCTTGGCGATGTAGCGCAGGACGCGTTCGTTGTCGTCGCCGCCCTCGGTGGTGCCGTAGGAGCCGGTGCCGTCGAGGGGGCCGAGCTCGGCCTTCATCTTGCCGGCCATGGCGAAGGTGCGGCGGACGGTCTCGCCGGCGCGGCCCATGCCCTGCGCGTCGGAGGAGGTGATGCCGATGACGCCGAGGTCGTGCAGGACGTCCTCGGCGCCCATGGTGCCGGCGCGGATGCGGTCGCGGGCCATGGCGGCGTCGCCGGGGAGGTCGACCTTGAGGTCGTGGGCGGAGACGATCATGCCGAAGTGCTCGCCGAGGGCGTCGCGGCCGAAGGGGAGGGTCGGGTTGGTGGAGGAGCCGATGACGTTGGGGACGCCGGCCATCTTGAGCACGTTGGGGACGTGTCCGCCGCCGCAGCCCTCGATGTGGAAGGCGTGGATGGTGCGGCCGTCGAGGACCCTGAGGGTGTCCTCGACGGAGAGGCACTCGTTGAGGCCGTCGGTGTGCAGGGCGACCTGGACGTCGTACTCCTCGGCGACGCGCAGGGCGGTGTCCAGGGCGCGGGTGTGGGCGCCCATGTCCTCGTGGACCTTGAAGCCGGAGGCGCCGCCCTCGGCGAGGGCCTCGATCAGGGGGGCCGGGTCGGAGGAGGAGCCGCGGCCGAGGAAGCCGATGTTGACCGGCCAGGCGTCGAAGGCGTTGAAGGCGTGCCGCAGGGCCCAGGGCGAGTTGACGCCCACTCCCCAGACCGGGCCGAACTCCTGGCCGATGACGGTGGTGACGCCGGAGGCGAGCGAGGCCTCCATGATCCGCGGCGAGAGCAGGTGCACGTGGGTGTCGATGGCGCCCGCGGTGGCGATCATGCCCTCACCCGAGACGATCGTCGTCCCCGTCCCGACGACCACGTCGACGCCGTCCAGGGTGTCCGGGTTGCCGGCCCGGCCGATCGAGGCGATCCGGCCGCCGATCAGGCCGATCGAGGTCTTCCGGATGCCCTGGACCGCGTCGATCACCAGGACGTTGCTGATCACCACGTCGCAGGTGTCGCGGACGGCGGCGGGCTTGAGGTGCAGGCCGTCGCGGGCGGTCTTGCCGAAGCCGGCCAGGAACTCGTCGCCCGGCGCCTGCGAGTCGGACTCGACCCGGACGATCAGGCCGGAGTCCCCGAGCCGGACCCGGTCCCCTGCGCGGGGGCCGTGGACGGCGATGTAGTCGTGCGGGGTGATGGCGGTCACGACTCGACCTCCGCATCGTCGAAGCCGGTCAGGTATCCGGTGGCGCGGGCCTTGGCCAGCGCGGCCTCCTTGGCGCCGGGCGCGTCCAGCGGGCCGTCCACCAGGCCCGCGAAGCCGATCGCGACCCGGCCGCCGCCGATCGGGACGAGGCCGACCTCGACGGTGGCGCCCGGGTCGAAGCGGACCGAGGAGCCCGCCGGCACCGCGAGGTGGGTGCCGTAGGCGGCGGCCCGGTCGAAGGCCAGCCGGGGGTTGGCCTCGAAGAAGTGGAAGTGCGAGGTGACCGAGATCGGCACCCCGGAGGTGTTGTGGACGGGCAGGACGACGGTCTCCTCGACCGGGTCGTAGCCCGCGCCGTCGCCGGCCAGCGCGCCGCCGGGGGCCTCGTCGCCGAGCGAGCCGGCGCCCCGGAACGGGTCGTTGACCACGGCGAGACGGGTGCCGTCGTCGAAGACCGCCTCGACCTGGACCACGGTGACCACGTCGGGCACGCCGGGCAGGACGTCGTCGGCGCCGAGGACCGAGCGGCCGGCCTCGACGGCCTCGGCCAGGCGCCGGCCGTCGCGGGCTGCCTCGCAGACGGTGTCCGCGATCAGCGCGGTGGCCTCGGGGATGTTGAGGCGCAGGCCTCTGGCACGGCGGGCGCGGGCCAGCTCGGCTGCTGTGAAGATCAGCAGCCGGTCCCGCTCGGTGGGGGTCAGTCGCACGGTTCCTCGCTCGCGGTCGCCGGGGAGGGTGGGTGGGGCGGTGGGCGGTGGGGCCGGGGTTCCTGGGGGAGCTGGGGTTCCTGGGGGAGCTGGTGAACGTGGTTCCGGAGGGAAGTTAGAACGCCGTTCAAACATCCCGGGTCATTGAACCCGGACCCGGCCACCCTGTCCAGCGTTGCCGCTCGGGCGGCGTTCGGCTCGCCGGGAGCCGCCATCGGGCCCGGCGTGTCGCCGACGCGGCCGGGCGGCGGGCCTCGAAAGCGGACCGTATGCTTCGCAAACCTGTCCGGTGCGGGCAGTTGGATCACGCAGAAAGCCCCGTGCCCCTTTCACCCCAGGTGATCGCCCGTGCACTGTTCCAAATGCCGAAAGGTGGGCATGAGGATGGGTGGTCAGAACCACGGGGCCACCCGACCGGCGGGGGATCCGGCCCGGGGGTCCGGAGCGAGGGCGGGGGCAGGAGTGATGGACGGTCAGTCGCGATTCCCGCGACAGCGGACGGGTTCGGGGGGCGCCTTCCGGCCCACGGGTCACGGCGGTACGGCGACCCCGGCGGGCGCCGGCCCGGCAGGTGCCGGTTCGGTGGGCGCGGCCGGCGCCGCGCTGCAGGGCGTACCGGCACCGGGGTGTGCACTGCACCGCCGGCTCCACCTGGCGGTGGAGGCGGCCGACCTGGTCGCCGTCGGCGCGGTCCGCCGGCGGCTGCGTGCGGCCCTCGGGCACTGGGGGGTGCCGGAGCTGGCCGACACGGCCGAGCTGCTCTCCTCCGAGCTGGTCACCAACGCACTGCAGCACACCAGTCAGGGCGCCGTCTTCGACGCGGTGCTGACCGCCGACCTGCGGCTGCGGATCGAGGTCCAGGACGCCGCCGCCCGGCTGCCCGGTCGCCGTCGCGACCCGGAGGCCGAGTACGCCACCTCGGGGCGCGGGCTGGTGCTGGTCGAGGCGCTGGCCGACTCCTGGGGCGTTCAGCTGAGAGGGGACGGCAAAGTCACCTGGTTCGAGCTGGCCTCGGCCGCGGCCTGACGCGGCCGAACACTGTTCGCTGTCGAACGATGCCCTGAAGTGAAGGGCAAAGCCAAGATTTCCGGCCCGTTGCCATTGCCGCTGGGCCGAACATTGGCCAGGATGGTGGGAATGTGTGTCCACGTGCGAGGAGCGGCGGGGAATTCTCACCTCGACTGACCGTCGCCCGTCGGCACCGAGCCACCGAGCACCACCCATCACACCGCCATGCGGCCCGTCCGGACGGTCGGCGCGGTCCGCCACGGCAGCGGCAGGAGCAGCATGCCCACAGAGCCCGAGTCACCGGGGCCGGCCCTCCCGCCCGGCTCGTCCACGACCGGGTCGGGCCGGACCAGACCCCCCGCCCAGGCGGCCCGGCGGCACGCGCTGCGCACAGCTCCCGGCCTGGCCGCCGGCCGCCTCGCGCCGATGCTCTCCGGTGGCCTGCCGGTCGTCCAGAGCGACTCCACGCCGGACTGGCTGGAACCGGCGATGGCCGCCAACGGCATCGGCTCCTTCGACTGGGACATCCGCCGCGACGTCCTGGAGGGCGACCAGCGGGCCTGCACGATCGTCGGCCTGGACACGGCGGACAAGAGCCGGTTCGACCGCACCTCCGCCTCCTTCCTGGCCCTGCTCCACCCCGAGGACGCCCCCGTGGTGCGCCGCCGCGTCGAGCGCGCCGTCGCCGAGCTGGGCCAGTGCGGCGCCTACTACCGCACGGTCGGCCCCAGCGGCACCATGCGGGCCGTCCGGTTCCGCGGCCGCGTCCTCGCCGACGCCTTCGGCCGTGCCTCCCGGATGGTCGGCTTCGTCTGGGACGCCACCGTCGAGCTGCACAAACGCGACCGCGCCGACCGGATGGCCCTGCTGCGCGAGGAGCGCTCCCGCTTCATCAAGGAGGCCGCCCGCGCCCTCTCCGAGGCCGTCACCGTCCGAGACGTCGCCCGGGTCTTCACCGAACTGCCGCTGCCCGGCCTCCCGCCGGACGGCCTGGTGCTCGCCGCCTTCGAGGCCGGCCGGGTGCAGATCCTCGGCGCCTCCGGCTACCGGGCCGAGGAGCTCGCCGGCTACGACCGCTCGGTGCTGCCGCAGACCCACCCGGCCGCCGAGTCCCTGCGCAACCGCTCGCCGGTCTTCTGCGCCAGTCGCGAGGAGTACCGCGAGCGCTACCCGGAGGTCTGGGAACAGACCCGGCGGACCAGCCGCAGCTCCTGGGCCTTCCTGCCGCTGGTGGCCAGCGGCCGGGCGATCGGCGTCTGCGTGGTCAGCTTCGACGACGACCGCCAGCTGGACGCGGACGAGCGCACCCTGCTCTCCACCCTCGGCGGGCTGGTCGCCCAGTCCCTGGCCCGGGCCCGGCTGCACGACGCCGAGCACGAGCTGGCGGCCGGCCTCCAGCGGGTCATGCTCCCGCGCACCGTCCCCTCGGTGCCCGGCGTCACCACCGCCGTCCGCTACCTGGCGGCCGGCTCCGGCCTGCAGATCGGCGGCGACTGGTACGACGTCGTCCCCCTGCCCGGCGGCCACGTCGGCCTTGTGATCGGCGACGTCCAGGGCCACGACGTGCACGCGGCCGGCATCATGGGCCAACTGCGGATCGCGCTGCGCGCCTACGCCGCGGAGGGCCACCCGCCCGCCGCGGTGATGGCCCGGGCCTCCCGGTTCCTCGCCGACCTCGACACCGACCACTTCGCCACCTGCACCTACGCCGAGGTCAACGTCGACTACGGCGTCGTCTACGCCGTCCGGGCCGGCCACCTCGACCCGGTGGTCCGGCGCGCGGACGGCACCGCGGCCAGCGTGCCGGTGGCCGGTGGACTGCCGCTGGGCATCGCCCCGGACGAGGAGTACCGGGTCACCCGGTTCAGCCTCGACCCGGGCGAGACCGTGCTGCTCTGCACCGACGGACTGGTCGAGTCACGCGGCATGGACCTCGACGAGGGCGTGGCCCGGCTCACCGCGGTGCTCGCCGAACCGCTCGCCGACCCCGCGCGGGCCGGCCGCGACCCGTTGGAGGTCCTGGCCGACCGGATCGCCTCCCAGGCCGCCGACTCCAGCGAGCGCGAGGACGACATAGCGCTTCTGCTGCTGCGCTGGGACGGCCCCGAGGGCGGCCTGGCCGCGCAGCAGCTGCGCCGCCGGATCGGGCAGGCGGACCTCGCCCGGATCTCCGAGGTCCGCGCCGAGCTGCGCGACGCGCTGCGCCGCTGGGGAGTGGCCGAGCTGATCGACACCGCCGAGCTGCTCACCTCCGAGCTGGTCACCAACGCGATCCGGCACACCGACCGCGACGCGATGTTCACCGCCCGGCTCTACCGGGAGCCGGCGGCGGACGGCGGCCGGGCCAGGCTGCGGGTCGAGGTCGAGGACGAGTCGGACCTCTGGCCGACCCGCCGTACGCCGGGCGAGCAGGCCTCCTCGGGGCGCGGGCTGATGCTGGTCGAGGCGCTGGCCGACGGCTGGGGCGTGGAGCCCCGGGGGTCGGGCAAGCGGATGTGGTTCGAGATCACGGCGACGGCGACCGCCGCCGCCGGGGCGACGGCGGGCTGACCGGCGGCCGGGCCGGCGGCCGGGCCTGCGCCCGGCGGCGGCCCGGCCCCGGCCCGGGAACCCGTCGGCCCGCGGGCCGACGGGTCGGCCGACCCGTGGGTTCGCGGGCGCGCAGCTCCCCGGCGCCTCAGCCGAACTGCTGTTCCAGGTCCTTCAGCTTGCGCTCCAGCGAGTCCAGCCGGGGCAGGGCCACGGTGTCCTCCTCCGTCGTCAGGTCGATGGTGCGCCGTTCCGGGCGGGCCGGGAGGCCCGGCTGCGCCGGTGTCCCCTCGGCGGCCGCGCCCTCGACCGCTCCGGCCCCGTCGGTGCCGCCGGGGCCGCCCGCTATGGCGGACTCCGGGCCGGGTTCCAGCTGCCGGGCCCCCGACGACGAGCCGCCGCTGCGCTGGCGCCAGACACTGTGGGTGCGGTTGATCGCCCGGATCTCGGCCCGCTCGCGACGTCCGGCGAGTTTGCGCCGCTCCTTCTCCAGGGCGTTCTCGCGCTTGTCCTCGCGGACCTCGTCGACCGCCTCGTCCAGGCTCCGCACGCCCTCCAGCAGCATCAGGGACCAGGCCGCGTAGGTCTCGCGCGGAGCGCGCATCCAGCGGACGATCCGGATCTGCGGCAGAGGGCGGGGGACGAGTCCCTGCTCGCGCAGGGCGGCCCGGCGGGTCTGTTTGAGGGCCCGGTCGAACAGCACGGCGGCCGAGAGCGACATCCCCGCGAAGAACTGCGGGGCGCCGGCGTGGCCGAAGCCGCGCGGGGCGTGCACCCAGTTGAACCAGGCCGAGGCGCCCGCGAAGAGCCAGACCAGCAGGCGGGAGCCGAGCGCGGCGTCGCCGTGGCTGGCCTCGCGGACGGCGAGTACGGAACAGAACATCGCCGCGCCGTCGAGACCGAACGGGACCAGGTACTCCCACCCGCCGGAGAGGTTGAGGTTCTGCACCCCGAAGCCGACCAGCCCGTGGAAGGACAGCGCGGCGGCGACGGCTGCGCAGCAGAACAGCAGCGTGTACGAGGCCCCGCCGTACAGGGACTCCTTGCGGCGGCGGCGTTCCTCGGAACGCTCCCAGGAATCCTGGCCACCCGATCCGGTGGTGGATCCCCGACTCCGGACCAGGGCCACCAGCAGGGCGCTGACCAGCAGCACCGCAACGCCGGTGACGGCCCAACCAAGCGGTATGTCGGACAATTTCATCGCCTGGACCAGCCTCGCTTTCCTGCGTCGCAATTCCTGCGTCGTGATGGCGGGGACCATCATGACCGATGCTCGGCCCGAGAATGGCTGATTTGCCGTCAATGCGCTGACGAGAGGGATTTCTGGCGGGGGATAAGTCGCATCGTCATATGAATTCCGGGCGGGTGTCTCCCGGAATTCCGCCCCCGACCCGTTCCGCGCCGGGAGGAGTGCCGTCAACCTCGCGTGACGCGGGGACAGCCCGCGCACATCGCCTTGGCCTCGACGGTGTACACGAGGCAGCAACTGGCCCGGCAGCGGTCGAAGTGCACTGCGGAGCCGGACGCGGGGCCGGTGAATCCGGCGCCCGGCGTGAAGGGCGCGCACTCCGGCGCCGGGCGCGCGTCCTGTAGGCCCGGCGCGAGCAGCGCGGACAACTCGGCCCGGGCGCGCTCCTCCTCGCCGAACAGCCCGGCGGCGTGCCAGAGGCTCTCGACCGCGGCGTCCGTCGCCATCGCCCAGAGCGTGCGCGGACCGCGTCGCACCTCCGGCCGGAAGGCCGCCAGCAGCGGGGTCAGGAAGTCGGCCAGGGCGATGCGCAGTTCGCCGGCCAGCGCCGCCTCGTCGGGCACCGTGCGGGCGGTGTGACGGCGCACGGCGCACGGCGTCTCGGCCGCCGTGCCCGCCGTGTCCGGCGCTTCCGGTCGGGCCGTCGCGCCGCCCGGGGCGGCCGCCGGGTCGTCGGGCAGGCAGACGAAGGCGCCCGGACGGACCGTCAGCTCGCCGGTGCGGCGACGGATCGAGATGTCGGCGGGGGTGAGCAGCGGCACCCGGCGCTCCAGGAACCACGGCAGGGTGAACAGCAGCGAGACCGGCCAGACGAAGCGGTGCAGGCCGAACCCGGCGGCCACGTCCGGACGCAGTGGCCGCCCGTACCGGGCCAGGCCCTGCCGGGCGTCGTGGGCGATCAGTTCGCGCAGTGCCTCCGGGTGGGTCAGGAGGTCGGCCCCGGCGATCCAGCCCCGGCCGGTGCGCGGCGGGGCGCAGTGCACCCGGAGTGCCGGCAGGAGCTCGCCGAGCCGCCGGTAGGCCGCGGCGCCCGGGGCGGTGCTGCCCGGGGCTGCGGCGCCCGGGACGGTGGTGCCCAGGACGGCGGTGCTGTCGGCTCCCGGGTCGGTGCAACCCGCAGCGCCGGGTGCGGTGGTGACGGGCCGTGACGGCGGTAGGGCGAGTGCCGCTTCGACGGCGGCGGAGGCGCGCGGCGCGGGGCCGGGCCGGGTGCTGCTCACGGTCATGGTGCGGGCCCCATCGGGTCGACCGGAGCCCGTGCCGGACCGCCCGGTCCCGCGCCCGGCGGGGGCGTCCGTCGTCGAAGCACCCCGGGTGCCCTCGCCGTCGTTGCGCCCTGCGTCTGGGCCCGGCCGGACGTAGGCCTGGCGGAGCCCGGGAACGGCAAGGCGAACCTGGCCGGGTCACTGCTCGACCCGGCCAAGTTAGGCTCACCTTAGCTGATCGGTCCCTGGGCCTGCCTTCCGATGCGTCCGTCCGGGGGAGCGCCCGGCGTGCGCGCCGCGCTCAGCTGGCGCGCGAGCCATACCGGAACACCCCCGAGCGCCTTCACCAGCCGGGCCGCCTCCGCCCGGAGCCGGGCGGCCTCGGCCGGTTCGGAGACCTCGGCCAGCGCCGCCAGCGCGGGCGCCACCCCGACCGTGAAGCCCAACTGCTCGCGGAGCCGGAGCGAGGCCTCGAACCCCTCGCGGGCCCGCTCGCGGTCGCCGGCGGCCAGGGCCAGGGCCGCCAGGTGCCGCCAGGTGGAGGAGCGCAGCAGGTCGTCCCCGCGCTCGCCCGCGCCGTCGTGCGCCCGGCGGTAGGCGATCCAGGCCGCCGTCGGGTCGCGCAGCAGGTTCTCCGCGACCAGCCCCCGCCGGAAGTCCAGCAGCGGACGGCCCGGTGCGTCCGGCGGCAGCAGTGCGGACGTGCGCCCGAGCGCCGCCTGTGCCTCGTCGAGCCGGTCCCGCGCACTCAGCACGCTGGCCGCGTACGCCAGGAAGCCGCGTGCGCAGGCCGCCGCCGCGCGCTGTTCGGTGGAGGTCGCCCCGGCCTCGGCGAGCCGCAGCGCCTGTTCCGCCTGGGACCAGTTCGCTGCGGTGAACAGGCATTGTTCGATCAGGAGTTCGGCTCTGGCCAGCGCCGCTGTCGGATCTCGTTCGGCGGCCGGGCGTAACAGCTCCGCGGCCTCCCGCCAGCACGCCCGGGACCGCAGCCGCCACACGGTGTCCCCCGGCTCCTGGGGTGCGGTCGCCCGCCCCCGCCCGTCCCGGCCGCTCGGGCCCCATCCGTGCTCCGACAACGCCACCTCCTTGTGCGCGCCATCCAGCAGGACGCGGACCCTGCCCCTCGTGGCATGACACGCCCCCGGGCCCGCGCTGTGGCGGCAATTCAACACGGGGGCGAGCTTGTGCACCAGATCACGAGCGGAGGTTGTTGCGCTCGGGCGGGTTTTCGTCTAAACGATCAGCGGTCGGCGGGTCGGGTCCGAACGGGGGCTCAGGACGTCCAGCCGGTCTCCATCAGGGCCTCGGCGGCGCCGTTGGCGGGCTGCGGCACCCCCGCCAGGTCCAGGCTGAACAGGGCCACCAGCAGCTGCTCCCCGCGCACCGTGGCCTGGTGCGAATAGCCCGCAAGAGTGAACATCGCGGCGGCCATCTCCTCGGCGTGCAGGGTCTGCAGCCAGAGGCACTCCACCGACTTCACGTCCGCCGGTTCGGTCCAGGTGTCCACCTGGGCGACCATCCGGCTGCCCAGCAGCGTCACCCCGTCGCGCTCCTGAGCCTCGGTCAGCTCCAGGTCGTCGAAGCCCAGCCACTCCAGGTAGCGGGCGGCGGTGAACACCGCGTCCTGCGAGGTCCGCACCGGGTGCGGACGGAACGGCGCCCGCCGCCGCCACGGCGTGGCGGGGCCGCTCGCCCCTGCGGTCGGCGCCGGGGCGGGCGGCGCGTCCAGCGGCTGGGTCGGCCGCGCCGGGTACGGGTGGGAGGCGCGGGGTCCGGCGGCGGCGCTCAGCGGCCCGGTGGACGCGCCGCCGCCCAGCCGGGTGGTGCGGTCCACCGGGAGCCGGACGGTGGCCCCGCAGTTGCAGGTGAACTCGGGCTGCGGCCACTGGTCGGAACGGCCGCAGTGCGGGCAGCGCATGTTCAGCCAGGAGTCCTCCCAGGACCGGAACCGCACCTGCACCGGCACGCCCCCGCGCAGCAGCGGCACCTTCAGCGAGGCTCCGCACGGGCAGGGCAGCGACGGCGGCTCGTACAGGTGCTCGCGCCGGCAGGCGGGGCAGCGGATCGCCCGGGCGCCACCCCCGGTCCCCGGCCCGCGGCCGGCCGGGTCGTGTCCGGTGAAGTCGTCGGGCAGTCCGGCCATCGCGGGCACCGTCCGTTCGAATCGGGGAGGAGGGACGGGTCCCATGCTCCCCGAAACCCGCGGACCGCGGCGCGGAATGAGGCAATCCTCAGGGAGGAATCAGGGGTGTGCGCTCGATTCCTCGGCGGGGAGGAGGAGGGCGGTTCCACCCCGGAGGGGGATCCGTTCGAAGAAGAGCGGTACCCGCGTCACCCCGCACCCCAACGGGCGAGGTCGGCAGGCGTGTCCAGGTCGTCCGGAGTGGCGACATCGGCGCACTCGACGAGCGTGATCCCCTCGGCGTGCGCCGCCAGCAGAGCCCGCGCGCCCGCGTCCCCGACCGCCCCCGCCGTCACCTCGGCGAAGTACCGGGCCCCGATCAGCACCGGGTGCCCCCGCCGCCCGCCGTACGCCGCCGCGGCCAGCTCCGCGCCCGCCCGGTGGGCCGCCAGCAGCCGGGCCACGGCCGCCGCGCCCACCCCCGGCGTGTCCACCAGCATCACCAGCACGGCCCGGGTCGGCGACGGCAGCGCGGCCATCCCGGCCCGCAGTGAGGAGCCCATGCCGGACTCCCAGTCCGGGTTGGCCACCAGCCGGCAGCCCGGAAGGTGCGCCGTCGACCGGACCCGCTCCCCGGCCGCGCCCAGCACCACCGTCACCTCCCGGCAGCCGCCGGCCCGCACCGCCGCCACCGCGTGCTCCACCAGCGGCCGTCCCCGGTACGGGACCAGTGCCTTCGGCCGCCCGCCCAACCGTCGCCCGCCGCCCGCCGCCAGGACCAGCGCGGTGACCGCGTCCTCGTTCTGCATGCGTCCAGCCTGCCGGTCCGGCAGGGCGGCCCGCAGCACCGGCGGGTGACCCTTGGACGAAGCCACAACCGGGGCGGGTGCCGGGCGCCCGCGGCCCGGCGGTTCGGCCGCTGGAGTTTCCGCGCCGACCCCCCTGTACTGGGCCGATGAACTCCGCACCGCGCCCGCTGGTGGACCGCTTCGGCCGGGTCCACACCGACCTGCGGGTCTCCCTCACCGACCGCTGCAACCTGCGCTGCACCTACTGCATGCCGGCCGAGGGCCTCGCCTGGCTGCCCGGGGCCGAGCTGCTCGGTGACGACGAGGTGGTCCGGCTGGTGCGGATCGCGGTGCGCCGGCTCGGGATCAGGTCCGTCCGCCTCACCGGCGGCGAACCGCTCCTCCGGCGCGGCCTGCCCGGCCTGGTCCGGCGGATCGCCGCGCTCGGACCCGAGGTGTCCCTGACCACCAACGGCATCGGACTGGCCCGCACCGCCGCGGAGCTGAAGTCCGCCGGGCTGCACCGGGTCAACGTCAGCCTGGACACCCTGCGGCCCGAGCGGTACGCCGCGATCACCCGCCGCGACCGGATCGCCGACGTGTTCGCGGGCCTGGCCGCCGCGCGGGACGCCGGCCTCGCCCCGGTCAAGGTCAACGCGGTGCCGGTGCGCGGTGTCAACGACGACGAACTCGTCCCGCTGGTGGAGTTCGCCGCCGAGCACGGCTACCGGATGCGGTTCATCGAGTCCATGCCGTTGGACGCCCAGGGCGCCTGGGACCGGGCCCGGATGGTCACCGCCGACGAGATCCTGGCCGCGCTCGGTACCCGTTGGGAGCTGCTGCCGACCGGCCGGGCCGCCGGGGCGGAGGGGGCGGGGCCCGCCGGGGCCGGTCGGCGCGGCACCCCGCCGGCGGAGGAGTGGCGGATCGCCGGGACGGACACCGTGGTCGGGGTGATCGCCTCGGTGACACGGCCGTTCTGCGGCGGCTGCGACCGCGTCCGGCTCACCGCCGACGGACAGTTGCGCAACTGCCTCTTCGCCACCGAGGAGTCGGACCTGCGCGCACTGCTCCGCGAGGGGGACGGCGGCGGTCACGGGGGCGGCGGTGGGGACGACGAAGGTGACGCCCGCATCGAGGCCGCCTGGCGCGCCGCGATCGCCGGGAAGGGGCCGGGCCACGCCATCGGCGCCGCCGGGTTCGTCCGGCCGGCGCGCCCGATGTCGGCGATCGGCGGCTGAGCGGCACCGGCCCCGGCCGGCGGGCTCGGCCCCTGCCGTGTCGACGGTGCGGGCGTCGCCTGCGTGGTCCGCGCCGGCCCTTCCGGGCGCGCCCTTCCGGGTGTGACCTTCGACATGATCGAAATGCTCCGTGTTGTGCCCCCTTGACCGGGTGTGGGGCGGCTGGTCTGCTGGTGCGCCGTCAGTCGCCCGCCACCTGGGGAGTCCTCCGTGCCCGCCCGTCGCACCGCTCTGTCCGCCGCCACCGTCTTCCTGATATCCGCCCTGGCGCTGACCGGCTGCTCCGGCGCCGGGAAGCGGGCCGCCGACGCGGCCTCCGCGGGGGCGGGATCCCCCGGGGCGGCGGGCGCCGCCGGCCCGGGCACCAGCCCGCTGCAGAACCCCGACGGCACCAAGCCCGGTCTGGGACCGCTGACTTCGCCCGAGGAGCTGAGCGCCGGCCGGGAGCTGATAGCCAGGGTGGCCACCGCCAGGACCGGCTCGAAGGACGGATACGACCGCGACGAGTTCGGCCCGGCCTGGACCGACAACGTGGACGGCGTCCCCGGCGGCCACAACAAGTGCGACACCCGCAACGACCTGCTGGCCCGGGACGGCACGGCGGTCGAGCGCAAGGACGGGTCCTCCTGCGTGGTCACCTCGATGACCATCCACGACCCGTACACCGGCAGGACGGTGCAGTGGTCCAAGCAGCAGGCCTCGAAGATACAGATCGACCACGTGATGCCGCTCTCCTACGACTGGCAGATGGGTGCGGCCACGTGGGACAAGGCCAAGCGGGTGCAGATCGCCAACGACCCGCTCAACCTGATCCCGGCCGACGGCTCGCAGAACGCCTCGAAGGGCGACTCCGGCCCGTCCGCCTGGCTGCCCGCCGCGCCGGAGATCCGGTGCGCGTACGCGGTGCGGTTCGCGCAGGTGTCGTTGAAGTACCGGCTGCCCGTCACGGAGGCGGACAAGACGGCCATGCTGCAACAGTGCGGCGGATGACGGGAGCTGATGAGCCGTGGCCGGTCGGTCGGGCGGTCGAGCGGCGGCCCGGCCGGGCGGGAGAGTGGGCGGGCGCGTGACCGCTGAGCGGCAGGTGCGTGGCTGAGGAAACGATTCCTCTTGGTTCGCCGGACTTTGTCCCAGCGCCACGGACGCCGGAGGGTGGGGGCGAGATGATCAGTGTGATGACCGGATGATATTCGTGTGCGGTGCACTCGATGATCACCCGGTTCTCCCGCGGCGCCCTTCCCGCCGTCGCCGTAGCCGCCCTGCTGGCAGGCTGCACCAGTTCGGCCGGATCCACCGACGCGGCCTCCGGCACGCCGTCCCCCGTCGTGACCGCGACGCCGACCCCGGCGGACACCCCCAGCCCCACGCCGACCCCGACCCCGACGGTCAAGCCCACGGGCCAGGCGGATCCGGCACTCCAGCCGTTCTACGGTCAGCAACTCGGCTGGGCGGCCTGCAAGGACGACCCGAAGACCGACAAGCTCGACGAGTCGGCGGTGCAGTGCGCCACCCTCAAGGTGCCGCTCGACTACGCCAACCCGGCGGGCGACACCATCGACGTCGGGATCGTCCGCAGCCCCGCCGGCAAGCCGGACCAGCGGATCGGCTCCGTCCTCGTCAACCCCGGCGGTCCGGGCGGCTCCGGCGTCGGCTTCCTCCAGCGCAACCCCAAGCAGTTCCAGGGCGCCGTGGGCGAGCGCTACGACACCGTCAGCTTCGACCCGCGCGGCGTCGGCCTCACCGCCCCGGTGAACTGCCTCGACGACAAGGCCCGCGACGGATGGGTCACCACCGACGCGCTCGGCGTCGACCACGGCAAGGTCCTCGCCGACGCGTGCCAGGCCAAGTACGGCAAGGTGCTGCCCTTCCTCGGCACCCGCAACACCGTCCGCGACATGGACGTGCTGCGCGGCGCGCTCGGCGACCAGAAGCTGACCTACTTCGGTCTCTCCTACGGCACGTACGTCGGCGCCCTCTACGCGGAGGAGTTCCCGGACCGCGTCGGCCGGCTCGTCCTCGACGGCGCCGTGGACCCGTCCATGCCGCTGCTCCAGCACAACATCGCCCAGTACGCGGCCTTCGAACGCTCCTTCAAGGACTTCTCCGCGGCCTGCGCGAAGAAGGACCAGTGCCCGATGGGCAAGGACCCGGCCAAGGCGGCCGAGAAGCTCGCCGACTTCCTCGACGGCCTCAAGCAGAAGCCGCTCACCACGGCGAGCGGGCGCACCCTCACCGCCAACGCGGCCTGGGTCGGCATCATCGACGGGCTCTACGGCGGCCAGCCGAGCTGGGACTCCCTGCGCAACGACATCGGCTGGGCGATGCTCCGCGGCAAGGGCGACTACCTGCTCGCCCGCGCCGACAGTTCCAACCGTCGCGACAAGGACGGGCACTACATCGTCTCCGCCGACGCCTACACCGCGATCCACTGCGCCGACGGTGCGACCAACGTCGCCGCCGGCGCCGAGCTGGAGGCCGCGTACGCCGACCTGGCCGCCAAGGCCCCGCTGATCACCCGGCACGAGCCGGACACGGCGCTGTTCGACCCCGACTGCCGGACCTGGGCCTTCCGTTCGGCCGAGAAGGCGCACCCGATCGCCTCGAAGAGCGCGTCCACCATCGTCGTGGTCGGCTCCACGGGCGACGCGGCCACGCCGTACGCCTCGGCAGAGAAGCTCGCCGCCCAGCTGGGCAACGCCGTCCTCCTGACCCGCGACGGCGACGGGCACACCGGCTACGGCTGGAGTGCGTGCATCCGCACCTCGGTGGACGCCTTCCTGCTCGACGGCACGGTGCCCGCCGCCGGGACGCGTTGCGCGACCGACACCGCGGGATGACCTGATCCGACGCGCGCGCGGGGCGCGTCACGGCGGCTCGGGATCCGAGTGCCGTGGCGCGCCCCTGCTGTGTCGTGCTCGGTGCCCGCGGGCGCCCTCCGGTGCCCGGTGGGTCAGGAGGTGGGCGGCTGGGTGAGGTCGTAGACGGTCGAGCCGCCGACCGTCCGGGCGGTGTAGTGGCTGGTGACCCAGCTCTCGATCTGTGCGGTCGGCGAATCCGCCGATCCGGGGCCGCTCGGGCCCGCGGTGCCCGCGGTCGGGGCGCCGGGGCCACTGCCGTTGGCGTCCGTGCCGTCGGGCGAAGTGCCGTCAGGTGTCGTGCCGTTCGGGGCCGTGCCGCCTGCGCCGTCTGTGCCGCCTGCGCCCTCGCCGTCCGCGCCCGTACCGCCTGCGCCTGCGCCCGTGCCGACCGTCCGGCCCGGGCCGCCGCTGCCGGCGATGAACCAGTGCACCTTGCCCTCCTTCACGTACTGCTGGAAGGCGCTCAGCGTGAGCGACGGGTCGGTGCTGTTGAAGCCGCCGAGCGCCATCACCGGTACCCCGGAAGCCAGTTGGTAGCTGGCGGCGTTCTGCGAGCCGCTGGTCGCGGCGGCCCAGCGGTAGCGGTCGGCGTCCTGCTTCAGCAGGGCGGCGGCCTCGTCGCTCACCTTGGCACCGTTGAGCAGCCCGCCCATGCCGCCGGGGCCGCCCATGACGCCGTAGACCGACTGGCCACCGCCCGGCAGGCCGCCGGTGCCCTGGCCGCCGCCCGGCCGGTTGCCCCGGCCGCCCTGCGGCGGGGTGCCCGGACCCCCGCCCTGGCCGCCGCCCTGCGGGGGAGCGACCTGCTGGCCGTTGATCCAGAACATCCCCTCGCCGCCCGGCCCGCCACCGGGCCCGCGTCGCATCGCGCCCGGTCCGAACCCGCCCGCGACCGCCGGGCCGGCCGTCACGATCGAGCCGGTGTGCGCGGTGTTGACGGTGTCCACCGCGTACGCCGCCGGACCGCCCAGCGCCGCCGCGGCACCCGCCAGACCGGCCACGGTGGTCAGCCGCCCGGCGAGCCGGTGGCCCTGACGCCCGTTCCTCGGAGCGCCGTTCACGCCGTTCACACCGTGCGCGTCGTCCGCCCCGGGACCGCCGTCGCCGTGCGCGCCGCCGCCCTGTGCGTCCGGCGCGTCCTGTACGCCCCGGGCGCTCTCACGCGGTGCGAGCCGGGCGGCCAGCGGCCCGGCCGCCGCCAGCGCGACCGCCGACACCAGCCCGCCGACCAGCACCGTCCAGCGCAGCCAGGGCAGGAAGTCGGAGCTCCGCCCGAGCAGGACGAACGCCCAGGACACCGTGACCGCCAGCGTCCCGGCCAGGACGGCCGCGTACGGCAGCCGGTGCCGCGCCCGCCAGAGCCCGTCCACGCCCATGCCGACCAGGGCCGCGACCGCCGGGGCCAGCGCCACCGTGTAGTACTCGTGGAAGATCCCCGACATGAAGCTGAAGGTCAGCGCCGTGCAGACCAGCCAGCCGCCCCAGACCAGGAAGGCCGACCGCGCGGTGTCCGTCCGGGCGTACCGGCGGGTCGCCCAGAGGCCGAACAGCAGCAGGACGAGCGCGGCCGGCATCAGCCAGGCGATCTGCCCGCCGATGTTGCCGTCGAACATCCGGGTGATGCCGGTCTCGCCCCAGCCGCCCCCGCCGCGCACGGTCGGAGCGCCGCCGGCGGGCGCCTCCATCCCGGCCGGGAAGCGGGCCCGGTTGCCGCCGCCGACGCTGCCGGTCTCGTTGCCGTTGAGCCGGCCGAGGCCGTTGTAGCCGAAGGTGAGGGAGAGGAAGCTGTTGTCCTGCGAACCTCCGACGTACGGGCGGGCCGAGGCCGGTACCAGCTCGACCACCGCCACCCACCAGCCGCCCGCGACCACCATCGCCAGCCCGCCGGCCAGCAACTGCCGGACCCGCCGCCAGAGTCCGGTGGGCGCCACCACCAGGTAGACCACCGCGAAGCCGGGGAGCACCAGGAACGCCTGCAGGGTCTTGGTGAGGAACGCCAGCCCGAACATCGCCCCGGTGAACACCAGCCACCGGGTGCTCGCGGTCTCCGTCGCCCGCACCAGCCCGTACGCGGCCAGGGTGAGCAGCAGCACCAGCAGGGCGTCCGGGTTGTTGAAGCGGAACATCAGCGCCGCCACCGGGGTCAGGGCCAGGGCGACGCCGGCCAGGAGCCCGGCCAACGGGGAGAAGCGGCGGCGCACCGTCGCGTACAGGGTGGCGACGGTCGCGACGGCCATCAGCGCCTGCGGGGCCAGCACCGACCAGGAGGAGAGCCCGAAGACACGGGCCGAGAGCGCCATCGGCCAGAGCGCCAGCGGCGGCTTGTCGACGGTGATGAAGTTCCCGGCGTCCGAGGAGCCGTAGAAGAAGGCCTTCCAGCTCTCGCTGCCGGCCTGCACGGCGGCCGAGTAGAAGGCGTTGGCCCAGCCCGAGGCGGACAGGCCCCAGAGGTAGAGGACGGCGGTCGCGGCCAGCAGCGCGAGCAGGGCGGGCCGGACCCAGCGCGGGTCCTCCGCGCGCCCGCGCCAGGTCCGGGCCGGCAGGGTCCGCAGGCGGTCGGCCCAGGATGCCGGGCCCTTCGGCCCGACGGGCGGCAGCGGGAACTCGGGGTAGAGCGGGGGCTCGGCGGGCCGCGCCTGCGGGACGTCGGCGGCGGGGCCGGCCGGCCCCGCCGGTCCGGCGGGCGGAAGCTGCGGCGGCGGGTAGTTCGCGGCCTCCGGCCAGGGTTCGCCGGCCGGCGGGGAGAAGCTGGTCGTGGTCATGGGCGCTACGTTCGGGCGCCCGGCTGAGAGAAGGGTGAGACGGGAGTGTGAGCCGCCTGTGATCCTCGCGGGATCACTCGTTCGGGCGGTCCGTGCGCGGTGCGCCCGCGCCGTCCGCTACGCCCTAGGCGGGCTGGGGCATCGTCAGGTGCTTGCCCAGCCACTCCAGGGCGGGCGGGATCTCCCTGGTCCAGGTGTGGAAGTTGTGCCCGCCGGTGTCCAGGGTGATGGTGGAGAGCTTGGTCGGCGCCTTGAAGGAGTCGACCATCGCCTGGGTGCCCTCGTAGTTGTTCTCGTCGTAGCTGGTGGCGAGCAGCAGGGCGACGGGCTCGGCGGGCTTGTTCTTCAGCCGCCAGACGAGGTCGTTCTCCTGCTTCAACCGGTCGTTGCCGCCGAACAGGTCGCCGGTGGTCTCGTCGATCGGCGCGGTGTAGTAGCCGGAGAGCGAGATCGCCGCCCGGTAGACGTCGGGCTTGCGCAGCGCGAACTTGAGCGCGCAGTAGCCGCCGGTCGAGTTGCCGATCACCGCGCGGTTGGCCGGGTCGGTGCCGATCCGGTAGTTGCCGGCCAGGGCCTTCGGCAGGTCGCTGGTGAAGAAGGTCTCCACCTGCGGGCCGCCGGGGACGTCCATGCACTCGGTGTCCCGGTTGCCGACCAGCGTCGGGCGCATCAGCACCAGGACGGTCGGCGGCAGCTTCTTCTCCTCGATCGCGGTGAGGGCGGACGCCGGGTACTGCATCAGCGTGATGAGCTTCTCCGCCGAGCCGGGGTAGCCGGCCAGCACCAGGGCCATCGGGAACTTCCGCTGCGCGTACTCCGGCTGGAAGTACTGCGGCGGCAGGTAGACGTAGGCGTCGCTGCTCAGGCCGCTCGCGGTTCCCCTGACGGCGACCTCCTGGATCAGCCCGGAGCGGTCGCGGGCCGAGCCCTGCGCCGAGTACATGCTCTTCTCGCCGGTGACCGAGAGGGACGCGGCGGCGTTCGGCTGGTGGTCGACGACCGTGCCGGGCTTGCCGTTGGTGCCCAGCAGGTCGCTCCAGGAGCTGTAGAAGCCGAAGTAGCCGTTGGCGATCAGCCCCATGGCGGCCAGGACCGTGACCTGGGTGGCGAGGAACGCCCCGATCCGCCCCGACCAGGCCCTGAGACCGTTCCCGCCGAATCTCGGCCAGAGCCACATCGTGGCGGCGAAGACGCCGATCGCGACGACGGAGGCGATGATCTGGAGGGGCATTCCCGTGAGGCTCAACACGAGCCGATCGTAGTTGACCCGGAGGTCCGGCCCGCGCGCCCCCTGTGCGCTCCCTGTGAGATTCTGTGCGCCGCCTGTGCGCCCTGTTGACCGCGTCTCATCGGGTCGGGATCATGTGCGCGGGGATTGCAGAGTGCACGGAGCGTGCACGAGAGAGCACCGAGAGAATTCCGGGGGAGCGGCATGAGGTCCGTGACCAAGATCGGCCTGGCGGTCGGTACCGCATTGCTGCTGACGGCCTGTTCCGGCGGCAGCTCGAAGAGCTCCGGCAGTTCGGACGCCGCGGGGGGCCGCACCGAGAGCTCCCGGTCCGCCACTCCCACTCCCACGCCGACCCCCACGCCGACGCCGACTCCCACCAAGCCCCCGTACGGCCCGGTGCTGGCCGGCTACATCGACCCGGTCAACGCCGCCCTGGCCAAGCTCAACCCCGCCGGGAGCCTCGACGCCTTCGCCCTCTCGCTCCAGGAGGCGGCCACCGCGGCCAACTCCGCCAGCAGCGGGCTGGGCCTGTCCGGCGAGCCGGACACCGTCACCACCGTCCGGCGCCAGCTGGTGACCGCGCTCTCCCAGCTGTCCACGGACCTGACGAAGGTGCGCACCGACATCAAGGGGAAGGGCGTCTGCACCACGACCTCGGCCTTCGCCTCGGTCGGCCTCTCCGAGGGCCTCAAGGGGGTGCCCGCCGCGCTCGCCCAGATGACCGCCGCGGGCTACCCGACGACCTTCAACGTCCCGCAGACCCCGCAGCTGCAGGCCCGCTCGCTCGACAACGGCACCATGATCCGCAAGGGCCGCCTGCGCGGCGAGGGCGGGCTGGAGGTCGACAACACGGGTGGCAGCTCCGACTCGGTCGTGACGCTCTCCCAGAACACCAAGGCGGTCCACTCGCTGTACGTCGGCAAGGGGAAGAAGGCGTCGATCGACGGCATCGAGGACGGCACCTACGAGGTCTTCTTCTCCGACGGCGTCGACTGGGACACCTCGCTGAAGATGTTCACCCAGAACTGCTCCTACACGAAGTTCGACGACACGCTGTCCTACGAGACCGGCCGGACGGCCACCACGTGGTCGATCACGCTGACCGCGAAGGTCGGCGGGAACGCCAAGACCAGCGACGTGGACGAGGAGACCTTCCCGCAGCCGTGACCGGGGCTGCCCTCCGCCGGGCCGGCGGAGGGCGCTTCCCCTCCCGGCGTGCTCGGCCGCTCCGCTGCCCGGGCGACTGCCTCCGGTCTGCCCGCCGATCCGTCGTCCGTCTGCCCGGCGGGCTGCCCTCCCACGATCCCGCCCCCCTGCCCCCCGCCTCCCTGCCTCCCCGCCCGTCAGGGGGCGAAGGTCGGGAGCAGGGTGCGGGCCACCGTTTCGACCGGCGGGACGAAGCGGTCGGCGTCGTCGCCCAGCAGGTAGTGGTAGAGCGCGCGCTGGTGAGCGGCGCCGATCAGGAGCAGTGCGCCGGTGACCGGGTCGAGCCCGGCGGCGAGGCGTCCGGCCGCCTGGTGGACGCGCAGCGCGTCGCCGACCGGCCGGAGCGCGAGGTGCGGTCCGATCTCGCCGCCGTGCGCCACGAGGAGGTCGCGCAAGGTGCGGCCGGACTGCATGGCGCCGAGGATCGGCATGATCCGCCGGTAGAAGTCCTCCAGCCCGGTGAGCATGGCGGCGAGGTCGGCCTGGAGGTCCGGGTCGCCGGCCGGACCGCCGTCCGCCGGCGGCGCGGGCCGTTCGCCGAGGACGGCGGTGGTGTCGGCGAACACCGGCAGGTACTGTCCGATGACGGCCTGGATCAAGCCGCGCCGGTCGCCGAAGTGGTAGAAGATGCTCGACTCCGCGACGCCCGCGCGGTGCGCGATCTCCTTGGTGGACAGCGCCAGCCCGGCGTCCCCGAGCATCTCTCCGGCGGCCCTGAGCACCGCTTCCCGCGCCCCCGTCGAGGGGCGGCCCCGCCTCGCTGCCTGCGCCACTGCGGCTCCTCCGATGGTCGTCGGCCCGTCCTGGCCGAAGTCTCTTGCGAGCGATGACTCGGCTCGGGGAGAGGTTAATTAAATGATGAATCACTGGTGGGATCGACACGGCAGGTAGTCCGACTCGAAAGGGTTCGTCCACGATCCCGCCGGCGCCCTCGCGGACCCGGGACCTCCGCGCGCACCCACGCGCCCCCGCTCCCCGGTGCCTCCCCGGCGCCCCGTCGGCGCGGCCGGGCGTGCCGGCCGTCGAGCCGCGCGGCGGCGCCCGCCGGGGCACAACTCCGTTGTCGGTGGCGTGTGCCAGACTCCGCGCATGGCCCTCGAACCGCTCTCCTCCCTCACCCTTGCCGCCTGGCGCCGGCTCGACCTCGCCACCGCCACCCGCCTGGCCGCCCGCGCGGCCGACGTGGTGGGCGGTCGACCGGAGCAGGTCGAGACGGTCGAACACCTGGGCGCGCCGCTGCACCGGGTGCTGGTCGAGCGCGGGGAGCGGCTGTTCGCGCTGGTGCCGGGTGGCCGGGTCACGGTCGGGTTCGACCTGGCGGCGTGGCAGCCGTCGGCCGAACTCCTCGACTGTTACCGGGAGGAGAGCGTCAGTCAGGGCTTCGGTCTCGACGACGACCTCCGGCTCCACCTCGCCCGGTACCTCAGCCCGCACCGGACCGTGACCGTGCCGACGCTGCTGATGGCCGTCGAGGACGAGGACCTCGTCGAGCCGCTCGCCGACACCCCGGCGGCGCTGGCCGCGGAAGGGCTGCGGCTCCCGCACCCCGACGAGTGGGAGCACGCGTGCGGCGCCGGCGCCGGGACGCTCTTCCGCTGGGGCGACGAGTTCCCGCTCGACCGCGGCCCGTACCAGGACGACACCGGCCCGCACACCGGGCCGAACGCCTTCGGGCTGCGGATCGCCTACGACACCTACCGGTCCGAGATCACCAGCGACCCGGGCGCGATCCACGGCGGCGACGGCGGCGAGTCGGTCTGCGGCGGGTACGGCATCGTCCTGGAGTGGCTGCCCCTCGCCACGGCCAACCGGAACACGGAGCTGGCCGCGCTCGTGTACGGGCCGGACGGCACGGGCATGGGCGACGAGCTCTCGACCCGGCCGGTCCTCGACCTGCGCTGAGCGCGGCCGGGCCGCCGGCCCCGGCTGCTCCCGGCTCCTCGTCGAACGGCGGGACGGGCCACCGCGGTCCGGCCCGGCGCGGCCCGGCACGGCCGTCGACCGGTGTCGGGTGCCGGCCGGTGCCGAGTGCCGTCGCCGACCTCGATCGTGGCGATGCGGCGGACACGCGGTCCGGGTTTTGCTTCACTGGGAGGGTGAGCGTACTCACCGACCTGGCGCTCACCGGCGCCGTGGCCCTCGCGGCCGGATGGATCGTCGAGCGCAGGCATCTCGCGCGCGCCCGGAAGCTCGCCGGGGGCGCGACCGCCCGAGTGATGTGCATGGTCAGGAACCCTCCTCAGGAAGGGCGTTGGCGCACCGGTCGGCTGCTGATCGGGCCGGACGGGGTGGTCTGGAGGCCGGTCCGCGGGCGAGCCGGCGCGAGGCCGCTGCCGACGGGACTGCGGAAGGTCGGGATGCGGCGGACGACCTGGCGCGAACGGGTCCGGATCCGATCCGACGCGGTGGTCGTCGAGTTCGCGTCCGAGGGCGGTGAGCGCGGCGAGGACGGCGCCCTGGAGGTGGCGCTGATGCCGTATGACGTGGCCTACGTGGTGACGGCTCTGACGGGGGAGTGAATTCCGAGGCCGGGCTGTCGGCCTGCTCGCCGGCCCCGGTCGTCGGTGGCGAGCGGGCCGGAGCGGGCCGGAGCGGGCCGGAGCGGGCCGGATCGGGGCCTCGCGGTGTCCGGAGCGGGGCGGGCGGTGCGCCTGCTGGCGCTTCCGGGTGCCTCCCCGCGCCCCTGGGCGGATCCGGGCGGACGAATTCCGTACGCATGGTTGACCGATTGAAGTGGGCATGGCACTTTCGTGCGGCGCGGGCGTCCGCAACCGGTCGTACGCCCCGCATCCCCCACAAGGAGAGCCATGTTCAAGAGACTTGCCGCCGCGTCCGCCGCGGGCGCAGTCGTCGCAGGGGTTCTGACCTGCGTCACTGCCACCCCCGCGCAGGCGGTACAGGCCGGTGACCTGACGTCCACCATCGCACTGAGCAACTGCTCCGCCTCGCTCGTGCGTTACCCCTCCTCGGTGGACACCGACCGCGCCCTCATGCTCACCAACGGCCACTGCCTGCCGACCATGCCGACGGCGGGCCAGGTCATCCAGAACCAGAGCGCCAGCCGCAGCGGCACGCTCCTCAACGCGTCGGGCGGCTCGCTCGGCACCGTGCAGGCGGACAGGATCCTGTACGCGACGATGACCGGCACGGACGTCGCCCTGTACCAACTCACCGACACCTTCGGGTCGATCACCTCCAAGTTCGGCGCGACGGCGCTGACCGTCAGCGACACGCACCCGGTCGACGGCTCGGCGATGTTCATACCGTCCTCGTACTGGAAGCAGACCTGGAACTGCTCCATCAACGGGTTCGTCGGCACGCTGCGCGAGGACGAGTGGACCTGGCGCGACTCGATCCGCTACAGCTCCGGCTGCAACACCACGCACGGCACCTCCGGTTCGCCGATCGTCGACGCCGCGACCAAGAAGGTCGTCGGCATCAACAACACCGGCAACGACGACGGCCAGATGTGCACCATCAACAACCCCTGCGAGGTGGCGGCCGACGGCACCACCAAGGCCGTCAAGGGCCAGAGCTACGGGCAGGAGACCTACTGGTTCACCACCTGCCTCGGCACCGGGCGGGTCATCGACCTCAACGTCAGCGGGTGCCTGCTGACCAAGCCCGCGGGCAGCGGCACCGTCTCGGTGGCCAACCCGGGCAACCAGTCCACCGCGGTGGGCGGTTCGGCGAACCTGCAGATCCAGGCGAGTGGCGGATCCACCCCCTACACCTACACCGCCACCGGTCTGCCGGCCGGCCTGTCGGTCAACGCCTCCACCGGCGTGATCAGCGGGACCGCGACGACGGCGGGCACGTACAACGTGACCGTGACGGCGAAGGACTCGGCGAACAAGACCGGCAGCACCGCCTTCGGCTGGACCGTCAACGGCGGTGGCGGCACCTGCACCCCGGCGCAGCTGCTCGGCAACGCGGGCTTCGAGACCGGCACCGCCGCACCCTGGACCACCTCCAGCGGCGTCGTCGACAAGTCGGCCTCGCAGGCCCCGCACGGCGGCACCTGGAAGGCGTGGCTGAACGGCTACGGCTCCACCCGCACCGACACGCTCGCCCAGACGGTGACCGTCCCGGCCGGCTGCAGGGCCACGCTGAGCTTCTACCTGCACGTCGACACCGGTGAGTCCGGCTCGACCGCCTACGACAAGCTGACGGTCTCGGCGAACGGTACGGCGCTGAAGACGTACTCGAACGCCGACGCGGCCTCCGGCTACCAGCTGCGCACCTTCGACCTCTCGGCCTACGCGGGCCAGTCGGTGACGATCAAGTTCACCGGCACCGAGGACGCCTCGCTGCAGACCAGCTTCGTGATCGACGACACCGCGATCGCCACGAGCTGACGCACGGCCGGTAGGGGACCCGCGGCCGCCCGGCCCACTGCAGGGCGGCCGACGGGGTGCGGCGCGTGCGTGCCGCCAGGTCCGGCCCGGCTCCCCTGCGGAGCCGTGCCGGACCGGTGCGGGGTCCTGCGGTCATGCGCGCAGTGTGGCGAGTTCCGCGTCGGCGCGCTCGGTGACCAGGGCGAGGACGCGGCCCGCGGCGGCCAGGTCCTCGGCCGGTATCCCGCCCCAGATGCGGGCGGAGAGGGGGGCGGTGTCCGCGCCGGTGGCGGCGAGCAGCTCGCGCCCCGCCTCCGTGGGGAGAAGGTGTGCCCCGTCCGTGACGAGCAACTGCCGGGTCAGCAGCTCGTCGAGCGTGGCGCGGATGTCGGCCGGATCGGCCTTGAGGGCGTGCTGCACCTGGGCGACGAGGTCGTCCGGCGTCTGTGCGGTGTCGGCGGTGACGGCGGCGCGCAGGGCGATCTGCTGCGGGAACGTGACGCCGTGCCGGGCCAGGACGTGTTCCAGGACGCCGCGGGCGGCGTAGTGGGCGAGGCCGAGGGCGCGGGCGGTGGCCGGTGCGGCAGCGGGCGCGGTGGTGACGGGTGCGGTGGCGGTCATGGTGGTGTCCCCTGAGTGTTCTCGTCGTGCGGGAGGGCGGGGGTGAGAGGGGCGTCGAGCAGGGCCGTCAGCTCGGCGGTGAACGCGCCGGTCCGCTCGGCGTCGAGGCCGCCGAGTGGTTCCAGCAGTTGCCGGAGCAGTCCCTGGACCACCTCGACGGCCTGCCGTGTGACGGCCCGGCCCTCGTCGGTGAGGGCGAGTTGGACGGCGCGCGGGTCGCGCGGGTCGCGGGCGCGCTCGACGAGGCCGGCCGACTCCAGGGCGCGGGCCAGCTTCGAGACGTACAGCGCCTCCAGGCCGGTGTGGTCGGCCAGTCGGCGCTGGCTGGGCCGCTCGCCGGTGCGGTGCATGCCGTACAGCGACGCGACCAGGACGTACTGCGCGTGGGTGAGACCCAGGGGGGCCACCGCGCGATCGACCGCGACGCGCCACTTGTTGGCGAGCCGCCACACCAGGAAGCCGGGCGTGGGGCCCGGGGAAGCCTTGCTCATGGCGAATAGAGTACATAGCTACTATGTCCATGGCTACTGTTTTTCGGTGGATGTGACGGTGCCTCGGAGGTGGGTGGGCCGGCCCCGGTCCGGTCCGGTCCCGCCCCGGCCCCGGCGCGGCTCCCGGGGCGGCTCCCGGGGGGCCTAGAACGCCGAGTGGGCCAGCCAGTGGTCCAGGAGGGCGCGGTCGCCCGTCACCGTCACCCGGCCGTCCTGCGGCGTGATGCGGCGGGCGATCAGCAGCATGAGGTCCGCCGCCGACCCCGACGCCACCACGTCCGCCTCGACCGGCCCGCGTTCCCACCGCAGCCCCCCGGGCCTCCTGGTGACCACCCAGCCCTCCGCGGACCCCGGCCGGAACCCGATCTGCTCTCCCCGGCCGCGCAGTTC
This sequence comes from Kitasatospora sp. NPDC127035, assembly GCF_042726075.1. Lineage (NCBI taxonomy): Bacteria > Bacillati > Actinomycetota > Actinomycetes > Kitasatosporales > Streptomycetaceae > Kitasatospora > Kitasatospora sp. NPDC127035. The sequence continues at coordinate 96,012 of NZ_JBHXDN010000004.1, forward strand.
GGCGACCGCCGGCCTGACCGCCGCGAAGGCCGGCATGGTGGGCAGGTCGAGGTTCTCGCCGATCACGACGGCCGCGAGGTCGTCGGCGATCTCGAACGCGGTGGCGGTCGCGCACGCCGCGTCGTAGTGGTGGACGCAGGTGTCGGCCAGCATCCTGCGCAACCAGAAGGCGGCCGGAAGCGGACCGGCGAAGGTGTCCGACTCGCGTTCGGCGCCGACCCGCCGGACGGCCCGGATCAGCTCCTCGGCGCCCTGCTCCAGCCACTCGGCCCACTCGTCCGGGGGCCCCGGATCGGCGCGGTGCGGGTCGGGCGGCGGCAACTGCTGCCCGCTGCGGACCAGTTCGGCCGCCCAGCGGTGTTCCTGTCCGAGGTGCCCGACGAGGGTCCGCAGCGGCCACGCCGGACAGGTGGGTACCGGCGTGTCCGGGGCGCGTCCGGCGACGGCGCGGGCGACCCGTGCGGTCCGTTCCCGCAGGCCGTCCACGAGGCGTGCGGTGGCGGTGGCGGTGGTGGCGATGTCCGGCGGCGTCATCACGGAGCTCCTCTCGGGGGTGATGCGGGTACCGTAGGTTCTCCAGTCAGGTGGAGGTTCAAGTGCCTTTTCTCGACGAGACGTTCGGGATCGGGGAGCTGGCCCGGCTGACCGGTGTGCCGGTGCGGACCGTTCGCTTCTACTGCGACGAGGGCATCGTCGAGTCCGTGCGCAGCGCGGGTGGGCACCGCAGGTTCGACCCGGCCGCCGTGGAACGGCTCGGCCTGGTCAGGCGGTTGCGCGGGCTCGGTCTCGGGCTGCCGTCCGTCAGGCTCGTGCTCGCCGGGGAGCGCTCCGTGGCCGAGGTGGTCGCGGCCGAGCGCGCCGCGCTCGACGTGCAACTCGCGGGCTTGGCCTGGCGACGGGCCTCCCTGCGCGCGGTCGAGGAGGCCGGGCCGGCCGACCGGGCCGCCAGGTTGGAGCTGGTCGCCGCGGTGCAGGACGGGGGCGCCGCCCGTGACGCGCTGATCGACTTCTGGCGGCGCACGATGGTCTCGTCGGTGTCGTCGGCGTCCGGGGCGATGCTGGACGTGTTCGTGGCCCTGGCCGTGCCCGCGCCGCCCGTCGACCCGACGCCCGGGCAGGTGGTCGCGTTCGCCGAGCTGGTCGCGCTGGCGGGTGACCGGGCGCTGGCCCGCACGCTGCTGGCCATGGCGCGGTCCAACGCCGAACTGGTCTCCGACGAGGCCGCGTTGATGGCGGGGATCGGTGAGGCGTGCGCGCTGGCGCGGCCCCTGGTGCGGGCGGGGGAGGCTCCGGGTGCGGGCCCCGCACTGGACCGGTTCGTCGACGCGCACGCGTCGGTGCGCGGCGGCCGGGACACCCCGGGGTTCCGGGGGGAGCTGCTGGCCCACGTGGCCGCCGACCGCGATCCGCGGATGCGCCGCTACTGGCGGCTGGCGGCCGAGGCCGGCGGTGAACCGGTCACGCTCGGCGCGTCCCACCTGTGGCTGACCGACTCGCTGGCGCTCTCGGTGGGCGACGGCGGCCCCGACGGGCGGGGACGCGCGAGAGCGGCGGCGTTCCCGCCGGTCGGGGGAGCGGTGCCCGGCGGTCGGCGCGAGGAAAGTGCCGGGACAGGGTGACGGTACTGCGTCAGAATGGCCGGATGATCATCTCTCACGACGTGGACGGGCCCGAGGGCGCGCCGGCCGTGGTCCTGCTGCACTCGTCCGTCTGCGACCGCCGGATGTGGGACCCGCAGTGGAGGCCGCTGGTCGAGGCCGGGTACCGGGTGGTGCGAGCCGACTTCCGCAGCTGCGGCGAATCCCCGGTCGGGTCGGCGCCGTACTCGGACGTCGGCGACGTGCTCGACCTCCTGGACCACCTCGGCATCGGGCAGGCGTCCCTGGTCGGCTCCTCGTACGGCGGCCGGGTCGCGCTGGGCGTCGCCTGGCTCCGGTCGGAGCGGGTGTCCGCGCTGGCGCTGCTCTGCCCGGGCCGGCCCGGGCAGGTGGCGGGGCCGCAGATGCGGGCGTTCGGTGCCGCGGAGGACGAACTGCTGGAGGCCGGTGACCTGGACGGTGCGGCGGCGCTCAACGTCCGTACCTGGCTGGGGCCGGACGCCACGGAGGAGGTCCGCGAGCTGGTGGGGCGGATGCAGCGCGGCAACTTCGAGGCGGGCCTCACCGAGGGCGCGGTGGACTTCGAGCTCCCCGAACCGGAGGCCGTGCTGTCCGCGGTGACGGCCCGCGCCCTGGTGGTGTCGGGCGCGCACGATCTGCCGGACTTCCGCCGGATCGTGGCCGAGGTGGCCGCCGGGCTGCCGAACGCGCGTGCGCTGGATCTCCCGTGGGCCGGGCACCTGCCCTCGTTGGAGCGCCCGGCGGAGATCACCGCCCTGCTGCGGGAGTTCCTGGCAGACGCCGCCCCCGCGTAGGGCGCGGGCGGGTGGGGTGGGTGACCGCCTCGCCTGTCCGCCCGCGAGCCCTGCCCGCGCCCTGCCTGCCCGCTCGGACGGTGGCGTTCTCAGCGCTTGGTGCCGTCCACGATGACCGGGGTGCCGCCGCTGTTGCCGCAGGGGCTGGCGTAGACCGCGTTCTTCTCGGCGGCGGCCTTGAACGCCTCGATGCACTGGCTCATCAGGATCTTGTCGGTGAGGGAGTTGGCGATCGCCGCGTTGGCGGTGGCCTGGCTCTCCGAGTCGATCTTGCGCTTCTCGGCCTCGGCCTTGGCGGTGCGGACGGCGGCCTCGGCCTGCGCGGTGGTCTGGTCCTGGGCGATCTTCGCGTCGATCGCCTTCTGCAGGTCGTCGCTGGGCCGGACGTTGCGCAGGTTGACCCCGTTGACCAGGATGCCGCGCGGCGCGAGCCGGGCGGTGACCAGCTTGTCGATCTCGCCGGCGATCGCCTCGCGCTGCGAGCTGTAGCCCTCGACGCTGGTGTGCTTGGCGAACACGTTACGGACGATCTCGCGGCTGTCGGGGAGGACCAGACGCTGCTGGACGGCGTCCGAGTCGCCGGCCAGCTTGTAGAGGTCGACCGTGTGCTGAGGGTCGATCGACCACTTCACGGTGAGGTCGGCGAACAGTACGCCGCCCTCGGAGGAACGGACCTCGACGGTGTTGTCGCCCGTCAGATTGAGGTCGGACGGGCGGGTCGAGAACGCGGTCACGTCGGTCAGCGGGGACTTGACGTGCAGTCCGGGCTGCCACGTCCCGCCGATCTTTCCGAGCCTGGTCGGCACGGCCACCTCGTACGGCTCGACCACGTAGAGGACGGTGGTGAGGCCGAGCAGGGCGCCGAGGACGATCGCGCCGATGCCGCCGAGCGTGGCGGCGCGGCCTTCGAACACGCGGCGCCACCGGAGCACGAGCACGACGAAGCCGGGGATGAGGAGCAGCAGCGAAATGATCAGCACAGCCGCAGCGTAGTGATGGGTCGAATCCACGTGCGATCGGGTGGGCTGATGTTCACGCCGTGTAGGGCGGATGTTCCCCTGGGCCTGGATGGCCGGTGGCGTGGTCGGCCTGCCGCCTCTACGCCGCACAGGAAGTCGGCGGGTCCGACTTCCTGTGCGGAGCGGGGGGCAGGCCGGGTGGGTTCAGCCCTGGTGGGGGAGGGTGCGGGCGAGGAAGAGGTCGTGGTGGTGTTCGACGTCGATGCCCCCGCCGTGCGCGTCGAGCACGGCGGCGGTGTCGGCGAGGGCCCGGTCGCGGCGGTCGGCGGGCAGGGCGCGGTAGACGGAGATCGAGGTGAGGTGCCCGAGGTAGCGGTCGGTGTCGAAGCGGGTCCGCTCGCGGATGCGGAGCGAGCGGAGGTCGGTGAACCGGCCGTCCTGGCGGCACTCCTCGTCCGGCCACTGCCCGAGCAATCCGGGCCAGTGGCCCGGGACGTCGCCGAAGGAGGAGGCCAGTCCGGTGTGCGGGGTGAGGGTGAGGCCGTACCGGTGGTCGACCTCGCGGAGGGCGGCCTGGAGGCCGGGGTCCAGGAGGCCCTGGGGGTTCCAGAAGAGCGCGACGGCGCCACCGGGGGCGAGGGCGTCGTGGACCCGGTCCCATCGGGTGGCCGGGTCGGTCCAGTGCCAGGAGGTGGCCGCGAGGAGCAGCCCGAACCGGGTTTCGTCCGGCCGCCACTGCTCGAAGGCGCTCACCTCGACCCGGACGTGCGGGAAGGCGGCGGTGTTGCGGCGCAGCACCTCGGCCATCCGGGCATCGGGTTCGACGCAGACCATCGGGGTGCCGAGCGCGGCGAACGGAACGGTGGCCTTCCCGGTGCCGGCCCCGATCTCGACGGCCGGCAGATCACCGAGGGAGGCGTAGGCGAGTACCTCGGCTATGAGGGCGTCGGGGTAGCCGGGTCGCGCGGCGTCGTAGGTCTCGGCCACTTCACCGAACACCCGGCTGTTCGCCATGTCGAAGGGCTGGGAGGAGGTCATGGGCGCCTTCCGGTGAAGGGTAAGGCCCGGCGCCCCCAAGGGTTCGCCGGGCCGGTGGGCTGCGGTGGCGCGGTCAGAGGAGACCGAAGTCGAACTCCCCGTCGGAGACCGCCGCGATGAACGCGCTGTGAGCGGCGGCCGAGAGGACGAGTGCAGGGCCGGAAGGATTCTTCGAGTCACGAACGTAGGAGACGGATCCGCCGGAGGAAGCGAACTCGACACAGTTGGTTGACTCGTTGCTTCGTGAGGACTTGTGCCAAGTCAATTTGAGGGCATCCGAGTTCGGGATAGACGTCATGTGACCTTGTCTCTCTGTTCGGTGATGATGGCGAGCGAGTCGTCCAGGCCGAGGGCGTCGGCCCGGATGGCGTCGAACTTCGCCGCGTACTGCTCCACCTCGGAGGCGCCCTCGACCCAAAGGTTGCTCAATGTGCTCTCGACCAGAGCGACATCCAGGTCCTGCCGTTGTGGAAATCCGAGGATCGTGAAGGCTCCGCCCATACCGTGGTGCGCGGGAGCGCCGATCGGCATCACCTGAATGTTGATGTTCGGCTGGACCGCTCGATCGGTCAGGCGCCCGAGTTGCTCGGCCATGACCTTCGGGCCGCCGACTCCGGAACGGATCGCAGCCTCGTGGATGACCGCCCAGAGCGTGAGCGGTTCAGCCCGGGTGAGGGCGCCTTGGCGGGCTACGCGGACGTCGACCAGTGCCTCGACGTTGACGTCAGGGCGCATGTTGAGCTTCTTGATGATCTCGCGCGCGTAGGCGGGGGTCTGGAGTAGGCCCGGAATGAAGGCGCTCTCGTAGGTCCGGACGGATGCAGCGCTTGCCTCAAGCGAGATCAGGTCGCCGAGGACCTGGCCGATGTGTACGCCGTAGCTCTGCCACCACATGCCTCGGTGTGCGCCGTTCCTGGCGAGGTCGACCAGAGCCGAGATCAGGTCGTTGTCCTCGCACTTGTACAGGGCGAGGAGCTTCTTGACGTCGTCGACCTTGGTGGCGCCTCTGCCGTTCTCGATGCGGGAGAGCTTGGGTTGGCTCATGCCCGTCAGGGTCTCGGACACCTCGTCGTGCGAGAGGCCGGCTTCCTCGCGTCTACGGCGCAGTTCGGCGCCGAGCTGCCTCCGTCGAACCGTCGGGCCTGTTGCTGTGGCCATCCCCGCCCTCTCTGAGCCTCGCCGGACCAGTGTGCCCCGCTGTCGGTCACGTTCGCCACCGACAACTGCCACTGTAGGGGCCTTGGTTGGTGTTCGATTTGGATTTATCCAAAAATCTGAGACGAGTTGCCAAGATGGCCTCCGTGGCTCCATGCTCATTGTGACGAGCCGCACACGTTCGGCAACCGCCGATCGACGGTGTGTGCGCTGGCGTCATGAGTGCGCCATGGCCGGATCGGTTTGATTGATCATCAGGCGCTCGGTGGCATCCACTTCACCCCCCACGGAGGTCGCTTCGTGTTTCCCCTTGGACTCCCCCCTGACTGGTCGGCCGCGCGTGAGGAGTTGCGCGGGGCCCTGGCGCGCGCCGGGTGGCCCCTCGACACCGTCGCCGACGCGGAGTTGGCGCTCCACGAACTCTTCGTCAACGCGTGGAAGCACGGCGGCTCGCCGGCTCCGCTCGTCGTGGTCGTCCTCCTGGACGGCATGCTCCGCGTCTCCGTCAGCGACGGCAGCCCGGACCTCCCCGAGCAGCGGGCGTATGCCGACCCCTACGCGGTGTCCGGGCGCGGTCTTCACCTCGTCCGCTCCCTCACCCACCGGTTCGGCGCCGACCCCCGCAGGCAGGGCAAGTCGATCTGGTTCGAGCTGGACTCCGCCGCGTGAGCGCCCGCCCCGAGCCGCCGATCGCACCGGACGACCCCCGGATGCGGACCTACACCGAACCCGAGGTCACCGCTCTCCTCGCCGAACTCCACGAGCGCGGCCGACCGTTGGGCATCGTCTGGCCCTCGGCCACCACCGCCGGCATGGTCGACGGCCGCGTCCTCGTCCGCTTCGGCCACGCCTCGACCGCCACCGTCCTCAACCTCCTCGACGTGTTCACCGTCCTCAAGAGCCGTGACCACGACCACGCCGACGACAACGACGGGACGGCGGCCCCGTCGTGGGACTCCTGAGCCACCCCGGCGTCGCCCGCGCGTTCGTCGGTCTCGCCCTCCTGCTGCTCCTCGCCCTCGCCTTCGCCACCGTCGCCCTCGGAGTGATCGCCACTCGGCGGATGCCCCGCCGCCCGGACGACGAGCACGAGAGCGATCCCCGGTACCGCCCCGCTCGTGGCCTGCGCCCCTGACGGTGCCTTGCCGGGACGTGCCCTGGCAGACCCGCCAGGGCACGTCTCCTTGACCCCCTCCCGCGAGGGCCGCGCCTCGAATGCCACGCCGGTCACCGCCCGGGGGAGGGGCCCGCCTACTCGTCGACCGGCTCCTCCGGGACCTCGGCGACCAGGTACTCGGCGTCGCGCAGCAACTTCTCCGTCATCCGTACGCCCGTCAGGCGTTCGGCGAGCGCCAGGACCGCCGCCTTGCTGTCGAGGGCCGGGTCGCTGTCGCCGTCGGGATCGAGGCCGAGGTCGCGCAGCAGGTCGTTCAGGTCGTCGGGGGTGGTGCCGTCCCGGTGGGTGGGGTACTCGAAGCCGGTCCGCCGCTCACCGTTCTCGTACCAGTGGAAGAAGTGCATCGGCTTGCCCGAGTTGCTGTCGTGCGAGACGGCGCGTGTGCCGACGGAGAACGTCGCCAGGAGTTCGGGCCGTGCCCCCAGGTCGCTGCCGAGCTCCAGGACGACCGCCCAGTCGCGGCCGTCCGCGTCCCGAGCGGAGAACGCGCCGACGAGGGCGGACTCGGGATCGTCGCCGCACTCCTCCAGGAACTCGGCGTGTGCGTCGCCCAGTTCGCCGGACCCCCGGCAGGTGCCCCACGGCGATCCGCCCATCGCCCCGAGCACCTGCTCGGGCAGGACGTCACGCACCAGCAGCATGCTGTACCCGGTGTCCATCAGGTGGCCGAAGAACGAGGCAGGGGAGCGGATCCAGCCGTAGTCGGCGGCGGTGGGGGCAGAGGGAGAGGTCACCCGGTGCATCCTGCCAGCAACCGCGGGGCTGGGCGGGGGTCGTCCGATCTTCCGTTCGCCCGGGATTCCCGGCCCCGCGCGGGCGGCAGGCGCCGGATGCGGCCGTCCGCGGTGGACCCCGGACCCCGGACCGCGTCGGGACGGGCCGGGTCACCTCGGGATGCGCTGGTGCCACTCCCTGCTGAAGACGACGTCCCCGCCCTCCAACGCCCGCAGGTGCGTGTCGGCGATCAGGTGGGTGGGGTCGCAGCGCAGCTCGGTGCGGACGTGGACGGTGGCGTCCCAGCCGATGGCGGGGCGCTCCACCCGGACGGTGCGGTCGGCGCGGGCCCGGGCGCTGAGGGGGGTGGCGGTGAGGACGCGGTAGGCGGCGACGGTGTGCTCGTCGCGGACCAGGCCGTCGGGGTGGGTGCGGGTGCCGTCGGTGGCGGGGGAGAGCTCGGTGCGCCACTCGCGGCGGCCGATGTCGTGCACGGTGACGCGTTCGGGGCGGGCGGTGAGCGGCTCGGTGACGTGCAGCGGGGGCGGGAGCGGGAGGGTGGGGGAGATGAAGGTGATCGGGTCGGGGTCGGCGGCGGGGCGGCGGATCGGGAGACCGAGGCCGGAGTGGGACGGGTCCAGTTCGAAGCCCGCCGGGTCGGGGCCGGGCCAGAGCCAGGGCCAGTAGGTGGAGGAGAGGGCGAGCCGCAGCCGGTGGCCCGGCGGGACGGTGCGCCCGACGGCGGCGAGGCCGACGGTGACCTCGACGGCCGAGCCGACGGAGCCGTTGGAGGCAGCCGAGCCGGCCGAGCTGGCCGAGTCCGCCGTCCCCGGAGTGGTGAGGACCCCCCGGGTGAGCAGCGTGGAGGTGCCGTCGGGGGCGACGGCGCAGAGGCGGGCGGTGACCGTCGCGCCGGTCGGCGCGGTGCGCAGCCGCAGGGACAGGACCGGGGTGCCGAGGAGCTCGACCGGTTCGGGCAGTGGCCGCGAGTCGAAGCAGACGGAGCGGCCGTCCTCCTCGCGCTGGTCGGGCGGCTGCTCGGCGGGGCGGCCGGGCTGGACGTAGGCGCCGGCGTTGAGCCCGGTGTGCTGGGGGGAGCGGACGTGCACCCAGCGGTCGTCGGAGGCGGTGCCGGCGGTGCGCAGCGGGCCGTCCAGGCCGTAGTGGACGTCGCGCACCCCGGGGGAGGGCCAGGCGCCGTCGGCGGCCCAGCGGGTGGAGAGCCAGCTGCGCAGGGCGGGCACGGCGAGGACCCCGGTGTCGGTGTCCCGGAGCCAGTGGTCGTACCAGCGGAGCGCCTCGGGGAGGATCTCGTCGGGCAGGCCGTGGGACCAGGGGCCGAGGACGGTGCGGACGGGGACGGTACCGGCGGACGCGAGCAGGTCCAGCAGGCGGGAGGCGGACGGGTCGGACCAGCCGGCGACGGCGAGGGTGGGGGCGGCGGCCGCGACCGGGGCGTCGGGCGGGGCGGCCAGCCAGCCCGCGAGCGGCGGTTCGAGGGCCTCCAGCCGGGCCAGCCACATCGCCCGCCAGCCGTCGCCGACGTACTGCGGGTCCGGTGGGCGGGCCGCGTCGGCGAGGTGGGCCGTGGCGCGGGCGTGCCCGTCGGCGGCGAGGACGGCGCCGCCGAGGCGGTGCGGGCCCTCGGGGCAGGCCACGACCACGGCGTGGACGGCGTCGGGAGCGCGGGCGGCGAGGCGCAGCGCGACGTCGCCGGCGGCGCCGGTGCCGAGCAGGCCGACCCGTCCGCTGCACCACGGCTGCCTGGCGAGCGCACGGACCAGCTCCTCGCCGTCGGCGGCCCCGTCGTCCGGATCGGACGTCGCCAGGCCGCCGGAGTTGCCGTGGCCGCGGGCGTCGGCCCGGACGGCGGCGTAGCCGTGGCCGGCGAACCAGGGGTGGCGGCGGGCGTCCTCGGTGGCGGTCCAGTCGGTGAGGCGGCCGGTGGAGTACTCCAGCACGACGGGGACGGGTTCGTCGGTCACCGGGCGTCGGACGCGGGCGAAGAGCTCGGTGCCGTCGGGGAGGGGGACGCGCAGGTCCTCGCGGGTGGTGCGGTAGGGGTACGAGGGCATGGCCGCTCCCATCGAGTCCCGGTCGGCGGGCCGGACGGCGGGGCCGGGAGGCACGGGCAGGCCCGGCCGACCGTGCCCGCGCCGCGGCGTCGGTACTCCGACGGTAGGGGAGGAAGCGGGCGCGCGCCCGGTGAGCGGGTCCGGGCCCGGCCGCACCGCGTCCAGCCGTGCCCGGCGGCGGCGTCGGGTACGGAGGGAGCGGTCGGCGAGCGTCTCGTCCTTGCACATGACTTGCACCTGCTTCCCGCAGGGGGGAAAGATGGCCCAGCTTTCCGCCCCCCACACGACAGGACGTACCGATGACGGCCCCCCGTTGGCGCGACAGACTCACCCGTGAGGAGTGGATCCGACTGGCAGGCATGGGCGGGTTCATCCTCGCGCTGCACGTGATCGGGTGGTTCACCCTGCTCGCGGTCATCGCGCCCGAGCACTACGACGTCGGCGGCCAGGTGTTCGGTGCGGGGATGGGACTCACCGCGTACACCCTCGGTATGCGGCACGCCTTCGACGCGGACCACATCGCCGCCATCGACAACACCACCCGCAAGCTGATGGGCCAGGGCAAGCGGCCGCTCTCGGTCGGCTTCTGGTTCTCGCTGGGCCACTCGTCGATCGTCTTCGGGCTCTGTGCGCTGCTCGCCTTCGGCATCAAGTCGCTCGCCGGGCAGGTGGAGTCGGACGACTCCGGCCTGCACGAGGCGACCGGCCTGATCGGCGTGGCCGTCTCCGGGACTTTCCTGCTCCTGCTCGGCCTGATCAACCTGGGGGCCTTCAACGGCATCCTCAAGGTGTTCCGCAAGATGCGCGAGGGCGAGTTCGACGAGGCCGAACTGGAGGCCCAGCTGGAGAAGCGCGGGCTGATGAACCGCGTCCTCGGCCGGGTGACCAGGGCCGTCACCAAGCCGTGGCACATGTATCCGGTCGGCCTGCTGTTCGGTCTGGGCTTCGACACCGCCACCGAGGTCTCGCTGCTGGTGCTGGCGGGCGGCGCGGCGGCGTTCCAGCTGCCCTGGTACGCGCTGCTGGTACTGCCGGTCCTGTTCGCGGCGGGCATGAGCCTGCTGGACACCATCGACGGCTCGTTCATGAACTTCGCCTACGAGTGGGCGTTCTCCCGGCCGGTCCGGAAGATCTACTACAACCTGACGGTCACCGGGCTCTCGGTGCTGGTCGCCCTGGTCATCGGCTCGATCGAGCTGATCGGTCTGCTCGGCGAGAAGCTGGACGTCACCAGCGGGCCGGTCGCCTGGATCGCCGGGCTGGACCTCGACTTCGTCGGGTACGCCATCGTCGGACTCTTCGTGCTCACGTGGGTGGCGGCCGTCGCCTACTGGAAGTTCGGCAACGTCGAGGAGAAGTGGTCGGCGGGGCTCGTCGCGGCCGGGGACAAGGCCGCGGAGTAGGGCGCCGCGTGGGAAGGCGGCCGGCCCGGGGGTGCGCCCCCGGGCCGGCCTTCCTGTTGCCGGGCGGGGCGGGGCGGGGCGGGGCCGGGGGGCCGGGCCGGGCGGGGCCGGGCGGGGGTCGCCCGGGGAGGGCCCGGAACTCCTCGACGGTCCCGGGCCGCGCACGGGATTGGGCGGATTGGCGTGCATGTGCCAGTAATGAGCCGGTCAAGCCATGGGCATGAATCGGCCAGAATTGCGAAGGGGCGGCGGGTGAACGAAATGTGGACGGATGGTCAGGAACCGCGCAGTGCGCCCACGGGAAGCGTGCCGGACCCGGGGTCGAACCGCACGGGGCGTCGGCCCGGACGGGGCTCGTGCGGGGCTCGTGCCGCAGGAGGGGCGGGGCCGGCGGCAGGGCCGCGCACGGCGTCCGGCGCAGACCGTCCGCGGGGGCGTCGGCGGCTCGACGGACCGTCCTGTCACCCTGCCGTCGCACCGGCTCCACGGTCCGCGCGGCCCGGCCCGGCCGCGCCGGGGGCAGGGCCCTACAACCGGGCGGCCACCGCGAAGCGGCGGGCGGGGCCGCCCGCCAGCGCCCGGTCGAGCAGGGTCTGAGCCCGGAGCTCGGCCACCGGGTGGTCGGGGGCGCGGACGAACAGGACCAGGCCGACGCCCCCCGGTACCGCGCGGGCGCGCACGTGCTCCAGGCCGTCGCCCGGGCCGGCGTTCGCCCACAGGGCAGCCCTGACGTCCGCCGGTCCGGCCTCGCCCGGTGGCGCGGCGGAGACGTCCAGGAGGGTCAGGTGGACGGGGATCACCGGCCGGTCAGTCCCAGCCGATGCCCGGGGTGCCGGCGGGCGTGACGTCCCAGCCGATGGGCCCGGAGGACGACGGTCCGTCCCAGCCGATGCCGGGCCCGCCGGGGGCGGTCGCGGTGACGGCGACGGGCTGGGCGGACGGGGCCGCGAAGGCGGGGGCGGCGGTGGCGAGGGTGAGCGCGAGGGCGGCGACGGCGAGCAGCCGGACGGTCTTCGGCACGACGATTCCTGTTCTGTGCACGGTCGTTCGGGAGTGTGGTGCAGGGCGTGTGGGCTCGGGTCCTGGCCGCTCGGGGCGTGGTTGCTCGGGGCTTCGTTGCTCGGGGCGGTGTCGCTCGGGGGTGACGGCGGTGCAGGGTGAATCCTCCCGGGTGCGGGGCCGGTGGCGGGAGGGGGAGCGGCGGGCAACAACCGGACAGGCAGCTTGCTGCAACGCCGGTCGGTCGACCGGTGTGCCGGCTGTAGGGGAAGGGGCCGGGGCGGGGGTCCGGGCGGGGTCCGGGCGGCGGTCGGGGTGGGGGCTGCGGCCCGGCGCGACGGTCGACCGATCGGAAAGCGGACCGGACGGTCCCGTTTTGCTCGCCTGACCGGATCGTGCCTTGTGGGTGCGGGGTACCGGCGGAAGGATCTGGATCCGGCGGACCGTCCGGATGTCCATTTGCGCTGATGTGATGATTCAGGGGTCGTTGACGTGTTGGAACTGCTGGGCCTGGACAGCACCGCAGAGGCCGTGTACCGCGAGATGCTGGCGGACCCGGAGGGCGGGGTGGTCGAACTCTGCGTGCGGGTCCGGCTCCCGGAACCCGCCGTCCGCGCCGCCCTCGACCGGCTCGCCGACCTCACCCTGCTGCGTGCCTCCCGCGAGCGCCCGGGCACGCTCTGGCCGGTCAGCCCGGAGCGCGGGCTGGAGCTCCTGCTCCGCCGCCAGGAGGAGGAACTCGCCCGCCGCCAGCAGGAGCTGGCCGTGTCCAAGGCCGCCGTCGCGCGGGCCGTCGCCGAGTACGCGACGCTCCGCTCGGCCACCCTGGTGGACGGCGGGGAGCGGCTGGTCGGCCTCGACGCGATCCAGGCCAAGCTGGAGGTGCTGACCGCCCGGCTCACCGGTGAGTGCCTGGCCGTGATGCCCGGCGGCGCGCAGTCCCCCGCGAGTCTGGCCGCGTCCCGTCCGCTCGACGAGGACGCCCTGCGGCGCGGGGTCGTCCTGCGCACCGTCTACCAGGACAGTGTCCGCAACGACCCGGAGACCTTCGCCTACGCCCGGTGGATGACCGCCCTGGGCGGCCGGGTACGCACCGCGCCGGTGCTGCCGCCCCGGATGCTGGTCTTCGACGGGACCACCGCCGTGGTGCCGATCGACCCGGAGAACACCCGGGCCGGCGCCCTGTGCACCGAGGAGCCGGGCATCGTCGCCTCGCTGGTCGCGCTCTTCGAGCAGACCTGGGAGACGGCCCTCCCGCTCGGCGACGACCGCCCCGACGACGTGGGCACCGGCCTGAGCGCCGGTGAGCGCGAGCTGTTGCGGCTGCTCTCCACCGGGCTCACCGACGACGCGGCGGCCAAGCGGCTGGGCGTCTCGGTGCGGACGGTCCGCCGGCAGATGGCCGCGCTGATGGACCGGCTGGCGGCGGCGAGCCGGTTCGAGGCGGGGCTGAAGGCGGCTCAGCGGGGCTGGCTGTAGCCGGCCGGGCCCGCCGGCCGGTCAGCCCGGCGGGGCCGCGTGTAGCGGGGGTCACAGCTTCGGGGTGGCAATTCCTCGGCGTACCGGAGAAGTTAACCTCCGGGGTCTTGTCGGGTCATTTTCTACGCGCGTATCTTTGGGCGCTGCGGGGGGCGCCCACCGACTTCCGCACGAATTTCTACGCGGGTAGCGGGAGCGCGCGGTGTGCGCCCGACTGACCCACCCTCACGGTCCGGCCGGTCCCACGCCGCCCGGCCACCTACCACCCCCGACTGCCGTGCCGCGCCGCCGCGCGCCCGGCAGAGCTAGGAGTCCCGTCCCGGTGACCACGCCCACCGCTCCCCGCTCGCGCCGCGCGCTGCTCCGCGCCACGCTCCTCCCGGCCGGCCTGGCCGCCTCGCTGGTGCTCGTCCCGCTGCCGTCCGCCGTGGCCGCGCCCTCGACCGACGCGGTGATCGCCGAGGTGTACGGCGGCGGCGGCAACTCGGGTGCCACGCTGAAGAACGACTTCGTCGAGCTGGCCAACAAGGGCGGCGCCGCCTTCGGCCTGGACGGCTGGAGCGTCCAGTACATATCCGGCACGCCCGGCGCCAACTCCCAGTGGGGCGTCACCCCGCTGACCGGTGCGATCGCCCCCGGCGGGCGCTACCTGGTGGCCGAGGCGGCCGGCGCGGCGGGCACCGTCGACCTGCCCACCCCGGACGCGGCCGGCTCGCTCGCGCTCTCCGGCACCAGCGGCACCGTCGCGCTCGTCCGCGGCACCGACCCGCTGACCTGCAAGACCGCCGCCGACTGCGCCGCCGACCCGCGGGTGCGCGACCTGGTCGGCTTCGGTACCGCCGTGGTCCACGAGGGTTCGGCCTCGGTGGCCGGCGCCTCCAACAGCGCCTCGGTGGCCCGCCGGACCGGCCTCGCCGACACCGACGACAACGCGGCCGACCTCGCGGCCGGCGCCCCGACGCCGACCAACACCAAGGGCGAGGTGGCCGAGGGCAGCACCCCGACCGGTCCGACCGAGCCGGGCACCGTCCGGATCCACGACATCCAGGGCACCACCCGCCTGTCGGACCGCACCGGCAAGACCGTCGCCGGCGTGCCCGGCATCGTCACCGGCGTGCGCGCGTACGGCTCCAAGGGCTTCTGGATCCAGGACCCGACCGCGGACGCCGACCCGGCCACCAGCGAGGCCGTCTTCGTCTACACCGGCTCCGCGAACCCGACCGTCAAGGTCGGCGACTCGGTGCTGGTCACCGGCAAGGTGACGGAGTACTACCCGAACTTCAACGGCGGGTCGCAGTCGCTCACCCAGCTGACGAACCCGGCCGTCACCGTGCTCTCCTCAGGCAACGCGCTGCCCGCGCCGGTCGTGGTGGACACCCGCAACATCCCCGGCACCTACAGCCCGCAGGCCGGCGCCGACGGCACCGTCAACGGGGTCGCCCTGAACCCCGAGAAGTACACCCTCGACTTCTACGAGTCGCTGGAGGGCATGCTCGTCCAGGTCAAGGACGTCCGGGTGATCCAGGCGACCGACAAGTACAACGAGCTCTGGGTCGCGGCGGACAAGCAGGACCAGCGCAGCAAGCGCGGCGGCGTCCTCTACGAGTCCTACGACGAGCCGAACGTCGGCCGCCTGATGGTGCAGCAGCAGGCGCCGGTCGCCCAGCAGCCGTTCCCGGTCGCCAACGTCGGCGACGTGCTGACCGGCGAGACCACCGGCCCGCTGGACTACAACTCGTTCGGCGGCTACACCCTCGTCGCCGGCACCCTCGGCGCGCTCCAGGACAACCACCTCCAGCGCGAGGTGACCACCCCGGCCGCCGACCGCGAGCTCTCCATCGCCACCTACAACGTGGAGAACCTGGCCGCCACCAACCCCGACGCCAAGTTCGCCGAGCTGGCCCAGGCCGTGGTCACCAACCTGCGCTCGCCCGACATCCTCGCCCTGGAGGAGATCCAGGACAACAACGGCGCCAAGAACGACGGCACGGTCGACGCGAGCGCGACCGTCGCCAGGTTCGTCGCCGCGGTCAAGGCGGCCGGCGGCCCGGCGTACGACTGGCGCTCGGTCGACCCGGAGGACGGCAAGGACGGCGGCGAGCCCGGCGGCAACATCCGCCAGGTCTTCCTCTTCAACCCGCTGCGGGTCTCCTTCACCGACATCCCCGGCGGCACCGCCACCACCGCCGTCGACGTCGCGGGCACCGGCACCGGCGCCGCGCTGACCGCCTCGCCCGGCCGGATCGCCCCGGCCGACGAGGCCTGGGCGAGCAGCCGCAAGCCGCTGGCGGGGCAGTTCTCCTTCCGCGGCAAGAAGGTCTTCGTCATCGCCAACCACTTCAACAGCAAGGGCGGCGACCAGGGCATCGACAGCCGCTTCCAGGCCCCGACCCGCTCCTCCGAGGTGCAGCGGATCAAGCAGGCCACCGTCGAGCAGACCTTCGTCGCCAAGCTGCTGGCCGCCGACAAGGAGGCCAAGGTGGTCTCGCTCGGTGACTTCAACGACTACCAGTTCTCGCCCGCGCTGGCCGCCCTCACCAAGGACGGCGTGCTGCGCTCGCTGGTGAACGAGCTGCCGGAGAAGGAGCAGTACTCGTACGTCTACCAGGGCAACTCGCAGGTGCTGGACCACATCCTGGTCAGCCCCGAGGTCGGCTACGCGAAGTACGACATCGTGCACATCAACGCCGAGTTCGCGCAGCAGGCGAGCGACCACGACCCGCAGGTGGTCCGCATCAAGCCGTGACCGGCCGGCGGGGTTCACCGCGGTCCGCCGCGGGTGCGCCGCGGGTCCGCTCCGCAGTGCTCCGCAGGACGGCCGAGGGGGGGGGGGGCGGGGTTCCCCGCCCCGCCCCCGCCGGGGTTTCCGCCCCCGGGGGGGGGGGGAGAGGGCGCACCCCCCGCCGAACAGT